>JAUJMI010000421.1 GCA_030446945.1 Longimicrobium sp.
GACGAATGGTGGTCTCGACACCCTCCATCCTACTGCGGCCGAAGAAGATGCGACACGGGTTTTCCTTATCTATCACCCTCAAATCTCACTTGAGGTGAATAAGGCAGGCTGAAGTTGAGCTTGTGCGTGGTAGGGTCGCGAGACCCACTGTCCGCGAAGGAGCCGGGACGTACTTTCGCTCGTAGGCAGCGTCAAAGTCCTGGAGCACTCATCCGATGTAGAACGTGCCGTTCCTGAGTGTGACGGCACGGGGAGCGAATGCTGGCTAGAATCCTCCATCAGGATCTCCAGGTAATCGCCCCAATCCTCCATTGCGGCCCGCGCAGAGTGGATTCCGGGTACGCCCGAATAGCCGCAGGAGCAGGTTCAGCGGCCGCCAGCGCAGCGCGCGGCCGAGGAAAGCGAGCAGCGACGTCCCTGCGTAAGGGAACGGTACAAGCTTCTTCCATTCGACTCCGATCGGCGGATGGAGCGAATCGAGGAGTGTCACGCCGAGGAACGCGGTTACCCGCCCGACGAGCCCCGCGGCGGCAGCGTGAAAAGCAGCCGCTCCCCCGCGTACCGGGCGCTCGTCTGCGGGATCGTGGGGTAGAACCGCCGCGGATTGACCATGCGCCCTGACCCGGAACGCACGCAGTCACGGGCGCCCGCCGGGCGTGCCGCACCGTTGCCGCCCCAACGGCGACCCGCTACGTTCGCGGATGCTTGCCAGGTGCGGAACGACTACTCGAAGGCGAGGAGCGGGGCTCAGTTGAGGACACTGGTAACGGGAGGCGCGGGGTTCATCGGCTCCAACCTGGTGGCGCTGCTCCGCGAGGAGGGTCACGACGTGCGCGTGCTGGACGACCTGTCGAGCGGCTGGCGCGAGAACGTGCCCGACGGCGTCCACCTGGTGGAGGCCGACGTGTGCGACGCCGACGCGGTGAACGAAGCGGCGCGCGGGGTGGAGACCATCTTCCACCTCGCGGCCTCCGTGGGCAACGCGCGCTCCATCGAACACCCCATCCACGACGCGAGGGTGAACGTCCTGGGCACGCTCAACGTGCTGGAGGCGGCGCGCCGCGGCGGGGCGCGCCGGGTGGTCTACTCGTCGTCCGCCGGCATCTTCGGCGAGCTGCGCACGCTCCCCATCCGCGAGGACCACCCCGCCGAGCCGGACACGCCCTACGGCGCCAGCAAGCTGGCGGCGGAAAAGCAGTGCCTGGCCTACGCCAAGCTGTACCCCCTGGACGCCATCTGCCTGCGCTACTTCAACGTGTACGGGCTGAACCAGCGCTATGACGCCTACGGCAACGTGATCCCCATCTTTGCCAGGCACATTCTGGAGGGCACGCCGCTCACCATCTTCAGCGACGGGGAGCAGACGCGCGACTTCGTGAACGTGCGCGACGTGGCGCGCGCCAACCTGCAAGCCGCCCTCACCGACGGCGTGTCCGGCGCATTCAACCTGGGGAGCGGCACCCGGATCACCATCAACCGGCTGGTGGAGGTGATGCAGGAGGTATCCGGGATCCGGGCGCAGGTGCGGTACGGCTCGGCGCGCGCCGGCGACGTGCGCGACAGCCTGGCGGACGTGCGCGCGGCGCGGGAGAAGCTGGGCTACGAGCCGGGGGTGCGGATGGAGGAGGGGCTGGCGGAATACATGGCCTGGGCCCGCGGGGCGATGGGTCCCGCGGCGGCGGCGAGATGACGGACACGATGAAGGCTACGCTCGAAGGCGCGCGGGTCCTGATCCTGGGCGGCACCGGGTCGCTGGGCCAGCGCCTCTTCCACCGCATCCTGGCGGACGAGATGGGCTCGCCGGAGTCGGTCACCGTCGTCTCGCGCGACGAGGCCAAGCAGCACGCCATGCGCCTGCGGATGCTGCACCAGGCTACGGCCACCGACGACGTCATCTACAACGAAAGCGTGAAGCGTGCGCGCTTCGCCATCGGCGACGTGCGCAACTTCGCGGACATGCGCCGGTACGTGGTGCGGGCCGACGTCATCTTCCACGCGGCGGCGCTCAAGCAGGTGCCCACCTGCGAGTACCACGGCGCGGCGGCGGTGGACACCAACGTGATCGGCGCCATCAACCTGTCGCGAGCCATCTTCGAGAGCGGCGCCGCCGAGAAGCACGTGGTGGGGATCTCCACCGACAAGGCGTGCAAGCCGGTGAACATGATGGGGATGACCAAGGCCATCCAGGAGCGCATCCTGGTGCAGGCCAACCTGGACACCCCCGGCTGCCGCTTCGTGAACGTCCGCTACGGCAACGTGATGGCCTCGCGCGGCTCCGTCATCCCCTTCTTCATCGACCTCGTGCGCCGCCGCCAGCCGCTCCCCATCACGGATCCGCGGATGACGCGCTTCCTGATGACGCTGGACGACTCGGTGGAGCTGATCTTCCGCGCGCTGCGCGGCGCCAACGCGGGCGAGACCTACGTGCCCATGCTGCCATCCGCAAAGGTGACGGACCTGGCGCTCGCCGTGGCTGAGGCGGACGAGTACCCGCTGGTCCACACCGGCATCCGCCCCGGCGAGAAGATCCAGGAGATCCTGGTGAGCGAGGAGGAGGTGGCCCACACCGTCTGCCGCGGCGACAACCTGGTGATCCTCCCCATCCTCCCGGAGCTGCGCGTGGAATACGCGGGCACGTGCGAGCTCCCCTTCTCCGGCGAGTACGCCTCCGGCGCCGCGCCGCTGCCGCTGGAGCAGGTGCGCGCTCTGCTGGTGCGGCACCGCCTCACCCATCGCACGGCTCCCGAAACGGGCGAGATCTACCGCTGAGCCGGCCACCCGAGGGCGAAACCAGATGCGTGTGATGACCATCGTGGGCACCCGCCCGGAGATCATCAAGCTTTGCCGGGTGATCCACGAGCTGGACCGGTTCACGAACCACGTGCTGGTTCACACCGGCCAGAACTACGACTGGGAGCTGAGCGGCATCTTCTTTCGCGAGCTCGGCGTTCGCCAGCCGGACCACTACCTGGAGGCGGCCGGCGCCACCGCGGCGGAGACCGTGGGCAACGTCATTGCGCGGTCGGACGCGTTGATCGCCCGGGTGAAGCCGGACGCGCTCCTGCTGCTGGGCGACACCAACTCGTCGCTTGCCGCCTACTCCGCCAAGCGGCGCCGGGTGCCCGTCTTCCACATGGAGGCGGGCAACCGCGCCTTCGACGACCGCGTACCCGAGGAGATCAACCGGCGCGTGGTGGACCACCTGAGCGACGTCAACCTCACCTACACGGAGCACGCGCGCCGCTACCTGCTGCGCGAGGGTCTGGCCCCCGAGACCGTTATCAAGACGGGCTCGCCGATGAAGGAGGTGCTCTCGCACTACGCCGCGCAGATCGCCGCGTCCGACGTCCTGGGCCGGCTGGAGCTGGAGGAGGGGGGCTACACCGTGGCGAGCGCGCACCGCGAGGAGAACGTCGATTCCGAGCGGAATTTCGCCGACTTCGTGGCGACGCTGAACGCGATGGCGGAGGGGCTGGACCGTCCCGTCATCTTCTCCGCGCATCCACGCACG
>JAUJMI010000422.1 GCA_030446945.1 Longimicrobium sp.
CAGGGCCTCAAGTACCGCCAGCCGCTGCGCCCCGGCCGCGGGGTTGAGCGCGCCTGCCGCCTCTTCCGCGAGCGCGTCCCCGTCCTCACCTCCGACCGCATTCTCGCCCCGGACATCGAGACAGCCGCGGAGATGGTGCGTGAGGGTGCCTTTGCGGAGCTGTGGCGCGCCTGATCGTGTAAATGCGTCCCGTGGTGTTCCTCGGCGCGGCGGGCGCGCGTGGTATGGCCCGTCCCCTGACGGAGGAGCGCCATGCCACCCGGTTCAGCAACGCTGCGCTGGGCGTACAAAGAACTGGCCGAGCTCCCGGAGGATGACGGCCACCGCTACAGGTACATCGCGGGCGAGCGGATGATCACTCGTTCTCCAGCCCCCGGCACCAGGAGGTCCTCGGGCGTTTGGTTCTCCTGGGGCAACGGTTCACGAAGGCGCATCACCTCGGGCGAGTGTACATCGGTCCGATTGACGTCCTGTTCGCGATCGCGGACCTCATGGCGCCCGATCTGGTGTTCGTGAGCACGGAGCGACTCGGTACAATCGGTGAGCGCTCGATCGAGGCGCCGCCGGACCTCAGTCGTGGAGGTGGTGCACGAGGTTGCTGGAAGTCCGGGACCGCGGGATCAAGCGGGAGCGATACGATGCCGGAAGGGCCGACACTTACGATCGCCCTGGCGGAGCTGTTCGACCGCCTGGACTGATCGGCGCCTGTCGTGTTGCAGGCGAACCGCGCGTAGTTGGAGACGTGCACGCCACACCGGCGATCCGCGGCACATCGGGTGCTCCGGAAGGAGTGGGCGCTAACCAGAGGAGGATTCATGGCGACGAAGCCCGCACTCCAGCAGTGGACGTATGCCGAGTACGCGCGCCTCCCCGACGACGGCAACCGGTACGAGATCATCGCGGGGGAGGTCTACATGAGCCCCTCGCCGCATCACAAGCACCAGCTCGCCTCGGTGCGGATCACCGGAGTTTTTGAGAACTTCACCCGCGAGCACGGCATCGGGCAGCTTTACGGACCGCTCGACGTCCTTCTCTCTGGATCGGACTACCTCATTCCGGATTTGGTGTTCTTGCGGCATGAGCGCCGTGCGATCCTGTCAGACCGCGGGTTAGAGAGCCCCCCCGATCTCGTCATCGAGATCATCTCTCCCTCGAGTGCGTTCAGGGACCGGGGGTTGAAGCGCGAGCGGTACGCGCTCTTTGGCGTCCCGCTGTACTGGGTCGTGGATGTAACGCTTCGGCAGATCGAGGTGTACCGCCTCGCGGAGAACCCGACGGGGCCCGCGGAGATCGTGACCAACACGCTGGTGTGGCATCCGGTGCCGGGCGGACCGGCACTCACGCTCTCGGTGCCGTTCGTGGTAGATGCTCAGGGGGACGAGCGCTGACCTCGAGTGATCGGCGCCTGGCGCGTTGCAGGCGAACCGCGCGTAGATTGAGACGGGGAGGGTGATTCAGCGATCCGCGGCACATCGGGTGCTCGGCGGGTGGGCGCTAACCAGAGGAGGATTCGTGGCGACGAAGCCCGCACCCAAGCGCTGGACCTATGCCGAGTACGCGAGCCTTCCCGACGACGGCAAGCGGTACGAAGTCATTGCGGGAGAGCTTTTCGTGAGCTCCTCGCCTCGTCCTCAGCACCAGCGCGCTTCCATGCGGCTGTCCCACGCGCTCGAGGGCTTTACACAGCAGCATGGCCTCGGCGACATGTATGCCGCGCCGACCGACGTTCTGCTGTCCGACGACGACTACCTCGTCCCGGATCTTGTGTTCGTGCGTGCCGAGCGACGGGATCTCGTGTCGAACCGCGCGCTCGAGGGTGCTCCCGACCTCGTGATCGAGCTGATCTCGCCGTCGTCGGCACTCCGGGATCGTGGATTGAAGCGCGAACGCTACGCGCGCTTCGGCGTCCCGCTCTACTGGGTCGTCGACCTCGAGCATCATTGGGTCGAGGTGTATCGCCTCACGGAAGATCCGAGTGGGGCACCCGAGATCGTCACCGGCGATCTCGTCTGGCAGCCGGTCCCGGGCGGGCCCTCACTGACCCTGTCGGTGCCGTACATCGTAAGTGGCGTCGAGCGCCGTCTCTGAGCCACCCTCACGCTTCCAAGCCGCATGAGCACCATCATAGAGCCCCGCCTCGTCCGCGCGCCGCGCGGCGCCGAGATCTCGTGCCGGGGGTGGCAGCAGGAGGCCGCCCTGCGCATGCTGATGAACAACCTCGATCCCGAGGTGGCGGAGCGGCCCGAGGACCTGGTGGTGTACGGGGGGACGGGGAGGGCCGCGCGGTCGTGGAAGGCGTTCGACGCCATGGTGGAGACGCTGCGCGGGCTGGCGGACGACGAGACGATGCTGGTGCAGTCCGGCAAGCCCGTGGGGGTGATGCGGACGCACCGGCACGCGCCGCGGGTGCTGATCGCCAACAGCAACCTGGTGCCGCGCTGGGCCAACTGGGAGACGTTCCGCGAGCTGGAGCGCCAGGGGCTCACCATGTACGGCCAGATGACGGCCGGCTCCTGGATCTACATCGGCACGCAGGGGATCCTGCAGGGGACGTACGAGACGTTCGGGGCGGTGGCGCGCCAGCACTTCGGCGGGAGCCTGCGCGGCACGTGGACGCTCACCGGCGGCGTGGGCGGGATGGGGGGCGCGCAGCCGCTCGCCATCACCATGAACGGCGGCGCCGCGCTCTGCATCGACGTGGACCCGTCGCGGATCGAGCGGCGGATCGCGATGCGCTACTGCGACCGCATGACCGCCGACCTTGACGAGGCGCTCCGCTGGACGCTGGAGGCGCGCGGCCGCGGCGACGCCCTCTCCGTGGGGCTGGTGGGGAACTGCGCGGAGGTGCTCCCGGAGCTGGTGCGGAGGGGGGTGACGCCGGACGTGCTCACGGACCAGACCAGCGCGCACGACGCCCTGGTGGGCTACCTCCCCGCCGGGATGTCGCTGGAAGGGGGCGACGCGCTGCGCACCGCCGACCCCGAGGATTACCAGCGCCGTTCGATGCAGTCGATGCGTGTTCACTGCGAGGCGATGGTGGAGATGATGCGGCGCGGCGCCGTCACCTTCGACTACGGCAACAATCTGCGCGCGCAGGCGCACGAGGCGGGGTTCGCGGACGCCTTCGCCTTCCCCGGCTTCGTGCCGGCGTACGTGCGGCCGCTCTTCTGCGAGGGGAAGGGGCCCTTTCGCTGGGTGGCGCTCTCCGGCGACCCGGACGACATCCGCCGCACCGACGAGCTGGTGCTGGAGCTCTTTCCCGACGACGACCTGCTGCACCGCTGGATCCGCGGCGCGCAGGAGCGGGTGGCGTTCCAGGGGCTGCCGTCGCGCATCTGCTGGCTGGGGCAGGGGGCGCGGGCCAGGTTCGGCATCGCGCTCAACGACCTGGTGGCGCGCGGCGAGGTGAAGGCGCCCATCGTCATCGGCCGCGACCACCTGGACACCGGCTCCGTCGCGTCGCCGTACCGCGAGACGGAGGCGATGAAGGACGGGAGCGAC
>JAUJMI010000423.1 GCA_030446945.1 Longimicrobium sp.
CCCAGGGCGGGGACCGTTGTGCCGGCGGTTGAAACCGCGGCAACAACCGCGGGAAACCTGCCTTCGCGGGCTCCGGGGGGCGGGGTTGGCGCGGGGGTGGGCATGGGCGGGGCCGCGGGGGTCGCCGGGGGGGTGAAATTCCCCGGCTGGAGCTACGGGAAGACCACTGAAGTGGTCTCGTGGTCCGCAGCCATTCCCGCGAGGGCGATAATTCGTGGGGTTCCAGCGGGTTCACTCGCTCCTGGAGCGGGCTTCCCGCCGCGCTGAGCTCTGTGCCCGGACGGATCTCGCCCCCGAGTTCGCGCAGGCAGACTGTGTGCTGTTGTTGCCGCGAGTCCACTCGCCACAGTGAAGTCCGGGCCCCCAAAAAAATCACCGGGGCCGCGCCCACACCGGACGCGGCCCCGTTGTTGTTCGATCGATAAACCCGGCTACGGAGCCGCGGGAGCCGGCGCCGCGCCGCCGCCGAAGTCGACCTTGGGGGCCTCGTTGGAGCCGGCGGGCTCGCGGTAGGGCTCCTTGCGGGTGGCGCCGCTGAAGCGGGCGGTCATCGCCTGCGGGAACTGGCGGATGTACGTGTTGTACTCGCGCACCGCCCCGTTGTAGTCGCGCCGGGCCACCGCGATCCGGTTCTCGCTCTCGGCGAGCTGGTCCTGCAGGCCGCGGAAGTTCTGCGTGGCGTTGAGGTTGGGGTACGCCTCGCGCGAGATGTTGATGAAGGTGCCGATCTGCCGCGTCACCTGCTCGTCCGCAGCCGCCATGGCGGCCACGTCGCCCGCCTGCACCGCCTGGTTCAGCTTCTGGGCCGACTGCCGCAGCCCCTGCTCCGCCTGCGCGACCGCCTGGCCGCTGCGGGCGCGGGCCACGTCGGTAAAGGTGCCGCGCTCGAACTCGGAGGCGCCTTTTACGGTGGCCACCAGGTTGGGGATGAGCTGGTTGCGGGCCGTCAGCTCCACGCCGACGTTGGCGCGGGCCTGCTCCACCGTCTCGTCCAGCTGCTGGATGCGGTTGTAGCCGCATCCGGAAAGCGACGCGCCCAGCGCCGCCACTGCCACCATGTTCGCGAGCCGCATCGGATCTCGTCCTCTCAGGAAATCGGGTCGGGGCGGTGCCCGTGCACCGCGCCCGTGTCCATCTGCAAAAAGCGTCCTACGCGCCGTGCGTAAGCCGGTCCACCCAGACGGCTACGCGCTCCACCGCGTCCAGGTAGCCCGCGACGACCGGCGAGTCGGCCACGGGGGTCAGCTTGCCGCCGCCTGCGCGCGCTCGCCAGATCTCCAGGAGCGGCGCGGGATCGAACCCCACGCGCGCCGCCGTCGCCCTCACCGTCTCCTCCGGGTCCCGCGGCACGGGGTCGCCGGCCAGGCGCAGCACCGTGCGAAAGAGCACCAGAAAGGTGGGGAACGACTTCACCAGGAGCGTGCCCAGCTCCGCCGGCTCCCCGGCGGCGAGCATGAAGTGCTCGCGGAGCTGGATGTGCTTCCCCTTGATCTCGCGCTCGCACTGGCGGCGCAGGTCCTCCGTGTGCACCTCGATCCCCTGCACGGGGTCGGTGCCCGCCAGCACGAGGTGCGCGTCGCGGATGTCCGAGTACTCGATGGGGAAGACGTCCGCCGAGCGGTGCCACTCCTCCTCGCCCAGGATCATGGGGGGCGGGTTGCGCTCCGCCACCCAGCGCCGCGCCAGCGAGGACCCGCGCCGCAGCGAGGCCGCCCCCGTGCCGCGCAGCAGCACCAGCACGTTCAGGTCCGACACGCCCTCGCGGTACTCCCCGCGCGCCGCCGATCCGTACAGGACCACCGACACCAGGTCGTCGCCAAAGGCCTCCTTCAGCTCCGCCGAGAAGGCGTTCGCCCGTTCCATCGCATCTGACATCAGTGCCGCTCCGCCGTCGGGTTCACCATTCGCCTCCCGCGCCACCCCCGCCTCCGCTCCCGCCGCCGAACCCGCCGAAGCCGCCGCCCCCCCATCCGCCGCCCCCGCCGAAGCCGCCTCCGCCCCACCCGCCGCCGATGGGGAAGGGGATGATGACCGGCCCGCCGTACCCTCTGCGCCTGCGCCTTCCTCCGCCCCCTCCGCCGCCGCGCCCGCGGAGGAAGAGGAAGAAGAAGATCAGCATCATGATGACGAAGCCGGAGCTCATTCCGCCGCTCCGCCGCCCCGTCCGCGTCCCGGGTCGTTGCTGCTCGGCGGGGACGGCGCCCGTGAGCTGGAAGCCGAAGCGGCCAGCGTACTGCTGCGCGATCGCCCGCACCCCCGCCTGGATGCCCGGCCCGAACTGCCCCTGGCGGAAGGCGGGGAGGATGACCTCGTCGCGGACGCGCCCCGCCTCCGCGGCGGTGATGAAGGTGTTGGTGCCGTAGCCCAGCTCGATCCTGACCTGCCGCTCGCGCAGGGCCACCAGCAGCAGCGTCCCCGTGTTGGCCGTCGAGTCGCCCACCCCCTGCGCGCGCTTGCCGATCCCCCACTCGCGCAGGATCTGGAGCCCGACCTCGTCGCGCGTGCGCCCCTGCAGCGACGGCAGGGTGACGACCACGATCTCGCCGCCGGACTTGAGGCGCACCTCCTCGGCGATCCGGGTGATGGCCGCCTCGCTCTCTGCGTCGATGATCCCGGCGAAGTCATTGACGAGGCCGGTGGGGCGCGGGATCTGGAGCGGCTGCGCCCCGGCCCCGGACGCGGCCAGCAGCAGGAGCGCGCCGAGGGCGACGGACGCCAGGCGCCGCGCGTTTCCTTGCCCCGCCAGGGGGGCATCCGTACGTTGCATCCGCCCGATGTTCAGTCCACCCTCCGGAGCTCGTTCTGATGAAGCGACAGTTCGTGGTGCTGGCCCTGCTCGCGTCCGCCGCGGCGTGCGGCACCGACTCCAAGGTGGTGGTTCGCGCATCGCTCACGCCCGGAGGAGAGCCCATCGCGGACCTCCCGGTCCAGCTTCTCCCCTACGACCGCGAGGAGCTGCTGGATTCGCTGGCCAAGGCCGCGGACGATCCCGAGCCCGCGCTTCCGCAGGAAGTGCTCCAGCAGCAGCAGGCGCTCCAGGCCGAGTCGGCGTCGGTGCGCCAGAAGGGCGACACGGCGGTCGCCCGGTGGAACGCGCAGCGGCGCGCCATCGCCGCGCAGGTGGCGGCCAACCAGCGTGCCCGCGCCGCGTGGAGGGACAGCGCGTACAAGGACTTCCCGGAGGCCGCCCGCGCCGCCGCCGTCGCCCGCGAGCTCACGGAGGCCATCGACACCACCGACGCCACCGGCCGCGCCGAGCTCCCCGCGGAGGAGGGCCAGTACTGGGTCTACGCCCGCTACATCCTCCCCGACACCGAGCTGGAGTGGAACGTGAAGATGACCCTCACCGGCGACAGCACCGTCGTCCCGCTGACCCGCTCGAACGCGAAGGAAAAGCCGCTGTTCTGAAAGGGGGCGATGGGGATGGGGTGCGCCGGGTCGGCTGAGGCGAGTGAACTCGCGGCAACAACGGCACAAAGTCCGCCTGCGCGGACTCGGGGA
>JAUJMI010000061.1 GCA_030446945.1 Longimicrobium sp.
ACGCGGAGCCGTTCTGCGCCAGCGCGTGGATGCGGCGCGCCCATCGAAGCCAGTCGGGATCCATGAACTGCAGAGATTAGGGATTAGGGATTGGGGATTAGGAAAGGCAACTTAGCAGTCCGGCGCCGACTTCTCATAATTTCCACCCCATTCCCCATTCCCCATTCCCCATCCCTTGTCCCCCCATCCCGCCGTATGCTTTTTGCATCTCCGCCCTCCCGGTTGCCGGAAGCGCGTACGTGCGGAAAGCCGTGCCGTGCCCATCCACCCGCGCCACACGCACTTCCCCTCCGCCCGGCGTCCCGCGCCGGGTTCCCTCCACCCCTGCCCGGAGGTGCGTATGGCGTCAGCCCCCTCATTCACAACGGACCGCATCCGCAACGTCGTGGTGGTCGGCCACGGCGGCGCGGGTAAGACGACGTTGATCGATGCCTGCTGCCACGCATCCGGCGCCACCCGCCGCCACGGCTCCGCCGCCGACGGCACCGCGCTCACCATGTTCACCCCCGAAGAGATCGCGCACGGCTGCTCCATGAACACGTCGGTGGCCCACGGCACCTGGCTGGACGCCAAGGTCAACTTCATCGACACCCCCGGCTACCTGGACTTCCTGGGCGAGGCGCGCGCCGGCGTGCGCGTGGCCGACGGCGCCCTCGTCGTCCTCTCCGCCCCCGGCGGCGTGGAGGTCGGCACCGAGCGCGCGTGGGAGATGATCGCTCAACGCGAGCTCCCCGCCATCCTCTTCGTGTCGATGATGGACCGCCCCAACGCGGACTTCGAGCGGGTGTACCAGGATGTGCGCGAGCACCTGACGCCCAAGGCGATCCCCGTGGAGGTCCCCATCGGCAGCGGCGACCAGTTCCGCGGTATCGTGAACCTCTTCTCGGACCGCGCGCACTTCTACACGCCGGGGACGCGGACGGGCGAGTACCAGGAGGGCGACATCCCCGCCGAGCTGCAGGCCACGGTCGACCGCTACTACGCCGAGCTGATCGAGACCATCGCCGCCACCGACGACACGCTGCTGGAGCACTACCTGGAGGGCGACACCATCACCCGCGACGAGGCGATCCACGCCCTCAAGCAGGCCATGCTGCGCGGCGAGCTGTACCCCCTCTTCTGCGGCGCGCCCACGCTTACGTACGGCATCCGCGCGCTCCTCACCAAGGTGGTGGAGCTCCTCCCCTCGCCGCAGGAGCGCCCGGCCGAGATCGCGGAGGGGCGCGGCGGGACGACGGTCGAGCTGCGCGGCCTCAACTCGGACCCCTTCTGCGCCCTCGTCTTCAAGACGACCAGCGAGCCGCACGTGGGCGAGCTCTCCTTCTTCCGCGTCTTCGGCGGCTCGGTGAGGAACGGCGACGAGGTGGGGAACGCCACGCGCGACAAGGCCGAGAAGCTGTCGCACCTTTCCGTGCCGCAGGGGCGCGACCGGCTGGAGGTGGACGAGCTGCGCGCCGGCGACATCGGAGTGGTGGGCAAGCTGCGCGACACGCACACCAACGATACCCTCTCTGCCCCCGCGCATCCGCTGATCCTGGAAGGGGTTCGCTTCCCGGAGCCGGACATCGCCGTGGCCGTGGAGAGCGCCACCCGCGGCGACGAGGACAAGCTCTCCGTCGGCCTGCACAAGCTGCACGAGGAAGACCCCTGCTTCTCCGCCGAGTACAACCCGGAGCTGGGGCAGACCATCGCCCGCGGCCTGGGCGAGCTCCACCTGGAGGTGCAGCTGGAGCGGCTCAAGCGCAAGACGGGAGTCAGCGTCGCGGTGCGCGCGCCGCGCATTCCCTACCGCGAGACGATCCGGGCGGTCTCCGAGGGCCACGGGCGGCACAAGAAGCAGACGGGCGGGCGCGGCCAGTTCGGCGACGCGCACGTGCGCATCAAGCCCCTCAACCGCGGCGGCGGCTACCGCTTCACCGACGCGGTCGTGGGCGGCGTCATCCCGGGCAAGTACATCCCCGCGGTGGACAAGGGCGTCCAGGAGGCGGCCGTGCGCGGCGTCATCGCCGGCTTCCCGGTGGTCGACTTCGAGGCCGAGGTCTTCTTCGGCAGCTACCACACGGTCGATTCGTCGGAGGCGGCGTTCAAGGTGGCGGGCTCCCTCGCCTTCCGCGCCGCCGCCGAGCACGCCGAGCCGGTGATCCTGGAGCCGGTGCTGGCGGTGGAGGTCATCACCCCCGACGAGTTCCTGGGCGACGTCATCGGCGACCTGAACCAGCGCCGCGGCCAGATCCTGGGGATCGAGCCGGCGGGCCGCGCCCAGCGCCTCCGCGCCCTGGTCCCGCAGGCCGAGCTGTACAAGTACTCCACCACGCTGCGCTCCCTCACGCAGGGCCGCGCCACCCACACCCGCGCGTTCCACGCCTACGAGGAAGTTCCCGCGCACGAGGTGCCCAAGCTCGTGGAGGCCACCAAGAAGGAGCGCGAGGAGCTGCTGGTCGCGCGGTAGCAACGTTTGACAGGCACTTCCGTGCGGATCGGCGTGGCCACGGTGCCGCTGGACGAGATCGCGGGCATGCGCGAGGAGTATCGCCGCGAGATGGCTTGCCAGATCGTGCACGACTCCTGGCACGCGCGCGGCTTCACGACTTCGTATCTTCTCCGGCTGGACGGGCAGGTCGCGGGGTATGGCTCCGTGGGTGGTGCGCCGCGCGACTCCAGGGATACGCTCAAGGAGTTCTACCTCCTTCCGCGGTTCCGTGGGGCGGCGCTGCCGATCCTCCGCGCGCTGATTGAGACCAGCGGCGCACGGACGGTCGAGGCGCAGACGAACGATACGCTTCTCCTGCTGATGCTCCTCGATTGCGCGGTGGCGGTGACGAGCCCGACGATCCTCTTCGCCGATGGGCTGACGACGCGGCTCGATCCACGCGGGGCCGTGTTCCGGGCCCTGACGGACGCCGAGCGCGAAGGCGCGTTCCCGCACACCCACGAGGATGTGGGCGAGTACGGGCTGGTGCGCGACGGCGAGGTCGTCGCGACGGGCGGGCTCGCGTTCCACTACAACCCGCCGTACGCCGACCTGTACATGGAGGTCGCCGCACCCTACCAGCGAAGAGGCTTCGGAAGCTACCTTGTACAGGAGCTGAAGCGGGTGTGCCACGACCTGGGGTGCATCCCGGCGGCGCGCTGCGGCGAGGGGAATGCCGCGTCGCGGATGACGCTGCAACGGGCGGGGATGTTCCCGTGCGGGCGGATCGTACGGGGCCTCATCGCGCGCTGACTCCGCGCGTTCATCACCAGCACGCACGGGAGAACAAGGCGAGATGCCCACCGTCCGACGCCTGGGGACGCAGGAGTGGCGCGCGTACCGCGACCTGCGGCTACGCGCGCTCGGCGATGCGCCGGACGCGTTCGGCACCACGTTGGAAGCCGCGCAGCGGTACTCGGATGCGCACTGGGAGGAGCGCGTGTCCGCCGGCGCCGGCTCCGAGTGGGATCTTCCGCTGGTGGCGGAGGATGGCGGGCGGCTCGTCGGAATGGTGTGGGCGACGATCGATCCTGCGCTGCCGGAGACCGCGCACGTCATCCAGATGTGGGTCGCGCCGGAGAGCCGGGGGACCGGCTGTGGCGCGATGCTGCTCGACGCGGTGGTCGGCTGGGCCAGGGATTCGGGGGCGCACAAGGTGGTTCTGCGCGTCACCTGGGGAGATTCGCCCGCGAGGCGCCTCTATGCCCGCGCCGGCTTTGAGCCGGTCGGCGAGCCGGAGCCCATCCGCCCCGGTTCGGCCCTGCTCGCCCAGCCGGTGCGCCTGCAGCTGTAGGCCCGCGGCGTTCGCGTGACTCGTGTTTCCTTCTTTTCGCCTGGAGGTGGCCGATGGATGCGTTGCGAACGGAGTACCTGCGCGATTCCGCGGCGACGTTGCGCAAATACAAATCGCTCGCGGATCAGTCGCTCGCCCGCGTGAACGACGCGCAGTTCTTTGCGGCGCTGGACGCGGAGTCGAACAGCCTTGCCGTGGTGGTCAAGCACATGTCGGGCAACCTGCTCTCGCGCTGGACCGACCTGCTCACCTCGGACGGCGAGAAGCCGGGGCGCGACCGGGACTCGGAGTTCGCAATCGCCGCCACCGAGAGCCGCGATTCGGTGATGGCGCGATGGGGAGCGGGGTGGGCGTGCGCCTTCGCGTCCCTGGAGTCGCTGACGCCGGCCGACCTCGACCGCACCATCCACATCCGCGGCGAGCCGCACTCGCTCGTCCAGGCGATCAACCGTCAGCTCACGCACGCAGCGTATCATGTGGGGCAGATCGTCTTCCTCGCGAAGCACTTCCAGGCGGACAGATGGGAGTCGCTCAGCATCCCGCGGGGGCAGTCCCAGCAGTTCAACGCCGCCATGGCCGCGCCGCCCGTGCGAGGCTGAAGCCGCGCGGTGCATGAAGGCCTCGGCGCTTCGCTGGCATGCCGCTTCCGCTAAGGAGGCGCGCTCATCGTGCCGGGGAGTCCCCGTCATCGAATCGTTCGACTGGAGGTTTCCGCGTGATCGCTGAGATGAAGTGGCCGCGCGCGCTCCCGCTCGTTCTCGCCGCGCTGCTCGCGGCGGGGTGCAGCGATGCGCGAAGCGAGGCGGCGGAGGAGCTGGTCCGGCTCAACGACGCCATGCAGCGGCACTCCGCCCGGTACGGCCGCTTTCCGGACACGCTGGACGCGAGCCGCCCGGCGAGTGCCGCGAACCTGCCCTACAGGCCCGAGCGCGACGTGAGCCTGAGCCTGCAGTCGACGGGGAGCGGCTACCGGGCCGCGGCCCGCCGCAAGTCGTGGTACTGCTGGACGAGCGTCGGTCCCGACCGGAAGTCGCCGCCCGACTGCTATCCGCTGAGTGCCGGCTCGTCCGGCGTTCCCGCCACCCCCGCCCGGGCGCCGAAGACGCTCGAGCCCGTGCTTCGCCCGTCCGGTGCCGCGCCGGATTCCTCGTCCGCTCCAGCCCGTGCGGCGGCGCGGTGAGCATGCACCAAGGTTTCGGCGCCGCGTTCGCCGTTCTGCTGCCTGTGGCGGGGCGCGACCGGGCGGAGTTCATCGCCACCGTATCGGCCCGGCGGGCTCGCCGCGCCTGCCCCGGCCAGCCGACACGATTCTGCCGCGACGATGTCCACACCCTTTGAGAGCGCGCAGCTCAATCTGAAGCTCTTCGATCTTCGGCGGGAGCCCGTCCTGCGGGCGGCCCGCGCATGGTTCCTCAGCGAGTTCAATCCGGAGAGCTTCGCGGAGCTCGTGGCGCTGGTCAGCGGCGAGCACAACGCCTCCTTTCGCATGGTGCTCGGCTACTGGGACATGGCGGCGTCGCTGGTGGTGAGCGGCGCCATCGACGCGGAGTCGTTCGTCGCGGCGCACGGTGAGATCTTTGCCACGTTCAGCAAGGTCCACCCCTTCCTTCACGAGCTCCGCGCGGCGAGCGGCGAGGGCGAGTTCTGCAAGCATGTGGAGGCCGTGGTGCTCTCCGCCCCCGATGCGGAGGCGATCCTCGAACGCCGCCGCGCTGCGGCGCTTGCGGCGGCGCGGGCCCGCAAGGCGGCGTCGGCGCCGCCGCGGCCAGCCTGAGCGCGTGAAGGAACACTCCTGTTGTGCATGCCGTTTGCGTTCGAGGGCGGGCATGCCGATGAGGAACCTGCTCCGGGATGATCGTGAGTGGACGGTCTGGGACGTTCTCCCGACCTTCGACGCGCGCTTGCGCATGTCCGGCGAGGCCGCGGACCTGCTGGTGCAGGGGTGGCTCGTCTTCGAGTGCGACGTGGAGAAGCGCCGCCTGGGCCCCATCCCCGAGGGGTGGGACGCGCTCCCGGACGACGCTCTCGTGCTGCTCCTGGCGAGCGCCGTCCCCGTGCCGCGGCGCACGGGCGACGCGGCGGGGCCGTCCCCCGCGCCGTCGGGGTGAAGGAGACTCCCCGACCCGCGGATCGGCTGTTCGCGTGGGACGGGGCGAGCACCGAAGTTGCTGACGTTCGCGGGCGCACAGGCCGCGGGGCGCATCGTCCGCTCCGCGGCCTCGTTCTTCTGGAGAAGGCCCGCCCGGCCGGGGCCCAGCACCCGGCCGAAGCGCGGAAGCTGCATGGATCCATCCGCTCGCGCCTTGCACCGCCCGCCGGTGCGGAGGCATCATTCCGGCGGGGACGCACCACGCATACGGGAGAGGAGAGCGATGCCGGGAAGCGGTGCCGGATGGACCGACGGCGAGGCGCAGGTGGGCGACGTCCGGCTGCACTGGATCGAGGCCGGCACCGGCGCGCCCGTGGTTCTGCTGCACGGTTTCCCGGAGTTCGGCTACGCGTGGCGCCACCAGCTTCCCGCGCTGGCTGCGGCGGGATTCCGCGCCGTCGCGCCGGACATGCGCGGCTACAACCTTTCGGACAAGCCCGCCGGCTACCGCAACTACACCGTGCAGCAGCTGGCGGCGGACGTCGTCGGGCTGGTGCGGGCGCTGGGGGCCCAGCGCGTGCACCTGGTGGGGCACGACTGGGGGGGCGTCGTGGCCTGGCACGTGGCGATGCACCACCCGGAGGTGGTCGACCGGCTGGTGGTCATCAACGCGCCGCACCCGGGCGTCTTCCGCCGCGAGATCCGCAAGCCGGACCAGTTCCTCCGCTCGTGGTACGTGTACTTCTTCCAGCTCCCGCGGATGCCGGAGTGGGCGATCCGGCGCAACGACTTCGCGCTGCTGGAGCGCATCTTCCGCTACGACCCGGTGCGTCCCGGCGCCTTCACCGACGCGGACGTCCGCCGCTACAAGGAGGCCGCCGCCCGCCCGGGCGCCCTCACGGCGATGCTCAGCTACTACCGCGCCCTGCGCATCCCGCGGCCCGATCCGCAGCCGGTGCGCGCCCCCACGCTGCTCATCTGGGGGCTCCGCGACCAGGCGCTCTCGGAGCGCAACACGCACGGGCTGGAGGAGTGGGTCCCCGACCTGCGCATCGAGCGCATACCCGATTCCAGCCACTGGGTGATGTCGGACGCGCCCGAGCGGACCAACGAGCTGCTCGCCGGTTTCCTTCGCTCCACCTGAGCCACTCTCCTCGGCAGGATATACGATGGACCCACAGATGGACCCCCGCGCGATGACGATGGCGGTGTCGCGCGCGCTCTTCGACCAGAGCGAGCGCTTTCGCGCGGCCGTGGAACACGAGCTGGCTCCCGGCCAGGGACGCCGCGCGCGCGAGGCCAACATGAGGCGCATCTCCGCCCTGCTGGGGCGCGCCTGCAACGTCGGGATGGCGCGCCTCTCCGGCAGCGTGAGCGTGGAGGCGCGCGCGGAGGCGGAGATGGAGACGGTGCGCGGCGAGCTGCGCGCCGACCCCGCCCTGCGCGCCGCGATGCGAACTCACCTCCCGCTGCTGGAGGCGGTCCCCAAGCCGGGGGCCCCGCGCCTCGCCCGCCTCACGCGCGACGTCCTCACCTCGGCCCTGCGCGACCTCGACGACTGAGCGCCGCGCGGCCTCCAGAAGACTGAGCCCTGCTTTTTATCAGCGCAGGAGCGCGCGCCGCTCCCCTTCGTCGCGCCCGCCCAGGAACTCGCCGAAGGCGGCCAGCGCCTCCACGTGGTCGCACAGGATCTTGAGCGCCGCCAGGATGGGGACGGCCAGGAACGCGCCCGGGATGCCCCACACCGAGTACCAGAACGCCAGCCCCACGAAGATCGCCACCGGGTTCAGCGCCAGGCGCTGGCCGAGCAGCATGGGGGTCACCAGGTTGCCCTGGATCAGGTTGATCGCCAGGTAGAAGGCGGGCACCAGCAGCGCCTGGCCCGTGCTGTCGAAGGTGGTGATCGCGGCGATCCCCAGGATCACCGCCATCACCGCGGGGCCCAGGTAGGGGATGAACTCGAAGAGAACCACGAGCGCCCCCCACAGTGCCGGGTTTGGCATACCCAGGAGGTACATCGCGATCCCCACCACGACTCCCTCGGTAACGTTGACCGCCGCCGTCGTCAGCAGGTAGGTGGAGATGGACGACTCGGTGGCGCGCGCGATCTCCACCGCCTTGCGCTTGTCGCCCTGCGAGGGCAGCACCTTGACCAGCTTCTGCAGGAAGAGGTCGCCCGCCGCCAGCAGGAAGTAGAGGAGGATGACGACCTGCACCGCCCCGGTGAGGAAGCGCTGGGTAGTGCCGAAGAGGCGTGACAGGAGGCTGGGACCGCGCACCACCACCTCGCGCGGCGCGGTCGAGGCCGCTCCGGTGCCGACGCCGCTGGTGGCGCTCTCCATCTGCTCCGCGGTGCGGCTGAAGCGCTCCATCGGCTTGAGCAGCTCCCCCATCTTGCCGCGGGCCGACGCCAGCGTCTGCGGCGCGGAGGCGGCCCAGCTCTGCACGGGGCCCGAGAGGTGATACGCCCCGAGGGTCAGCGTCCCTAAGAGGGTGAGGATGACGATTCCCGCGCCCAGCGGCGGGCGCACGTGCATCCTCGCCAGCGCCCTCACCACGGGGCTGAAGAGGAAGCTGAGGAGGAGCGCGAAGGTGATGGGAAGGAGCAGCTCGTGCGCGAAGTGGAGCGTGTACACCACCGCCAGCACCGCCAGGATGGTGATGGCGAACGGCGTTGTGCGCCGGCTGGCGATGGCGTCGCCGGTGCGCGTGAGGTCCGGCTGCGCGGCGCCCTCTTCCGCGGGCTGTGCCTGCGCGTGCGGATCCACGTCGGGCGTGAGGATCGAGTCCTCGTCGGGCGTGGGGATCGAGTCCTCGTCGGACGCTGTCTCGTTCATCGCCGTCCCGGTGTGAAGTGGTGCCGCCTCCCTCTACTTCCCCTGCACCGGTGCCAGACGCACGGCGGTTCCGTTCCGGTGCGCGATGACCACGTCACCCCCATCGGCCGCCTCTTCGATCAGCTCCGCCAATCGAGTCTGGGCGTCCTCGATCCTGACCTTGTGCATGTAGCCTCGCTTCGATGCGGTCCGCCCCGCCAGAGCGGCGATTCCCGGCCGTGTGCTGCAAGGAGCTAACCAGAAAGCGGAGCGCCCGGCGAGTGCCGGACGCCCCGCTCCCGAATCGGCCGACGGATCACCGGCGGTCGTCGCCGGTCAGGATGTCGCGGGCGTTGAGGAGCGCGTCGGTGGCGCCCAGGAAGCGGGTGGCCAGGTCCGCGAGCTCCTGCTCGGCCAGGCGGCGGTCGTCGGCGCGCACCGCTTCCTGCACGGAGGGGAAGACCATGTTCGCGTAGCCGTTGTTCTCGTCCGCCGCGTAGATCAGCGAGCGGAACCACGGGCGCGACCTCAGGCCGCGGCTGCGCGTGAGGGCCCGCTCCACCCGGCGCAGCGACGCGTTGGCGCGGGTGAGGGTGCGGCGGTCCGGCACGCGCGCGGCCAGCACCTCGTCGCGGGCGCGCGCCAGCCCGACGGCGGCGCGCTCCATCCGGTCGATGGCGCCGCGCAGCGCGTCCGTGTTCAGCGCCGAGTAGCCGCGCGCACGGAACGAGCTGTCCAGCGCCGGCAAGTAGCGGCGCATGGTGCGGGCGAACTCCACGTAGTCGAACGGGAGGACATCCGCGTTCGCCATCCGCATCACCATCGCCGCGCCCACCTGCGCGGCGGCGGCGTGGCGCCGGAAGTCGGGGTCGCCGTAGCGCGACATCCAGTTGAACGAGTCGTACTGGGAGTGGTAGACCCCGTACCGCCCGCTGAATCCCCAGTCCGCGTGGGGGATGCCCAGGTGGTTGTAGAAGCCCGCGAAGTCCGATCCGCCGCCGGGATCGCCCATCGCGGGCTCCAGCGAGTCCGCCGCCAGCCCGGCGGTGCGCCGCCACACCTGGTAGATGCTCCCGTTGCCGGACGGGTCGGGCACCGTCCGCGCCACGTCGCGCACCAGCTCGCGCAGTGATGGCGAGGCGCTCCCGCCGAAGTTGGGGCCGGTCGCGGAGACGTCGATGTTGAAGTAGGCCGCGGCGCCCCGCACCAGCCGCGCGGAGTCTTCCTCCACGAATTCGGTGGAGCCGATCAGCCCCCACTCCTCCGCGTCCCAGGTGGCGAAGACGACGGTGCGCCGCGGGCGGTTGCCGGCGCGCACCTGCTCGGCCACCGCGCGCGCCGCCTCCAGCACCGAGGCGGTGCCGCTCACGTTGTCGGCCGCGCCGGGGCCCCAGCTGTCACGGTGCGCGCCCACCAGCACCAGCTCGTCCGGGAACTCGCTTCCGCGGATCGTGCCCAGCGTGTTCCAGATCTGCTTGTACGCCGCGGGGGTGCGCGCGTCCGTCTCCACCGCCACGCGCGCCACCACCGGGCCGGCGCCGATGCGGTAGCGGAAGGGAAGGCCGCCCTGCCACCCCGCGGGAACCTCGCGCCCGCCCAGGCCGCGCAGCAGTTCCGCGGCGTTGTCGTAGCCGATCGCCACCACCGGGATGCTGGGGATCGACATCACCATCGGCGCCGCGCGCGCGGTGTCGCGGTGGTCGGGACGCATCCGGCCGTCGCGCCCGCGCACCATGCGGCCGGTGCGCGCGGTGTCGCGCCGCGGGATGCCCATGACGGGCGGCGTGCGCCGCACTCCGCGCACCGAGGGGCGGTTGGGGGTGGTGGGGTCGCCGTTGCCGTTGAAGACGCTGCCGCGCTGGATACTGGTTCCGGGCCGTGTCGGCCCGTTCGGGTACGGCTGGCCGGTGCCGGGCCCGTCCTGCTCCGGGTCGCTGTACAGGATCAGGGCGATGGCGCCGTTCCGCTCCGCCTCGCGCGCCTTGATCCCGCGGAAGGAACGCCCGTAGCGCGCCACCGCGATCTTGCCGCGCACGGAGATGCCGAGCGAATCCAGACGCGCGTAGTCCTCGATCAGCCCGAAGTTGACGTAGACGAGCTCGCCCTGCACGTCGCCCGCGGCGCTGTAGCCGTTGGCGGCGGGGTACTGCCACGCGGTGGAGGTGGCGTCGCCCGGCACCGGCGGCTCGGCCGTGGGCAGCTCGCGCGGCTGCGGAGACACGCGCCACACGCGCGCCGAGGTGGCGTGGGGGAGGAAGACGTTGTACGTCCTCACCTCCGTCTCCAGCCCCATGGCGCGCATCTGCTGGATCACGTAGTCGCGGGTACGCGCCTGCGCCGGCGTGCCCGCCACGTGCGGCTCCGCGGAGAGGATGCGCGAGTGCGCGCGCGCCCTGTCCGGCTGGGGCACGCGGATGGCGGCGGCCTCGGCGGCGCGCTCGCGTTGGGCGGCGGCGGGCGAGTACCCCGTTAGGGCGGGCTGCTGCGCTTGCAGCAGCGTCGCGGATGCGAGCACCGCGACGGGAACGAAGCGGACGAGCACGGGCATCCTGGGTGGAGTGGTCGCGGGACGTTTCGACAGGCTGCGGAACAGCATAGCGCGGGGCGCGTGTTCGTGCTATCCCGGGGGTTCCGTTTTGCAGACACGCCCGGACGATTGTCAGCAACCTGCTTGACATCCGCCGCCGCTAGGGCGATGAATCTGTCAGAGGCCAAACTTTTCCCGTGAGACGTGTCGCCCCGATGATCTCATCGATCAGCTTCAAGAATTTCAAGGCACTGGGGGATACTCGCCTCGAACTCGGGCGGTACAACCTCATCGTCGGCCCGAACGGTAGTGGGAAGAGCACGCTGCTCGCGGGGCTGCAACTAATCTCGGAGCAGCGCCGGTTCCACTTGCGCGAACTTCTGACTGTTGGAAAGGAGACTGGACCAGCTGCCACGGAAATAGTGATCCAGTGGAGGGATGCGGCCATTCCCCGCGGCGTCGAGATAAGGTGGGTGGTGAGAGATTCAGTAGTCATCTCGTTACCCAAGTTCCCAGATGCCGAGGTGGAAGGCGCCGTCTCTGAGCCTCGGTTATTCACCACGGCGGCAGCATTGCCCAAGGGTCGATTGAGCAGTGCGTAGCTGGCTTTCGGGTGCCATGACCGCGTCTTGGGAGCGCAGTGCCCCTACCCCAGCTTTGCGCAGGGGGCCGCACGTCCCGAGTTCCCCGCCCGAAAGGGTGCTACGCTGGGATGGGCAGGGCCCGGACTGCCGGCGAGCCGCGGGCCGGATAGTGCTGGTTCAGCCTCCGCATGAAGCGGCGCCAGAGCGCCGTGCGTGCGGCGTCGATCACGAAACGGATGCGGTGCCCGCCCAGCACGGCGCGGCCGGTGACCTTCAGCGCGAGCTGGCGGAAACGCTCGCGGCTCATGCGCCCACCTTCCTCGCGTTCCAGCAGTTCGGCCCCTGCGTGCAGCAGGTTGGCGGCGATGAGCTCCAGCAGCAGGCGCGCCTCGTTGGCGGCAAAGCTGTCCGGCTCCTCGTACTCTCAGCAGGAGGAAGTGGTTGACGAAGAGCTCGCCCTGCTCG
>JAUJMI010000424.1 GCA_030446945.1 Longimicrobium sp.
CCCGGGTCGTCCAGCAGCTCGGCGGCGAGCAGGATGCGCATCCACGCCAGCAGCTTGCGCGGGGGCGGGAGCTCCGCGCGCTCGCACCAGCGCAGGAGGGTGCGGCGAGAGAGGTGGAGCTGCCGGGCCAGGTCGCGCCCGTGCCCGCCCACCGCCACCACCTCGGCCGCGGCGTCGACGATGGCGCGGGCGCGGCCCGGCGTGTCGGCGGGGAGCACCTGCTCCAGGAGCGCCTTCAGGGGGCGGCCCTGCGATGCGCGGAAGCGGTGCACCAGCGCGTCCGGCGTGTCGTCGTGGGCAATGGAGATCACCTGCACCACACCCCACTTCCCCAGCGTGCGCAGGTCCTCGACCCGGTCCGCCCTCACCTCCAGCGCGGCGAAGACCGGCATGGAGGGGAACTCCACCAGGAGGTTCTTGAGCGCGGGGGAGAGCGCTCGCTGCCCCTGCGCCTCCTCGTACGGGTTGACCACCACCAGCGCCGAGGGCGGAGAATCGCGCACGGCGTCCTCCAGCGACCGCCAGTCGGGGACCGACTGGAAGGTGTACTCCTTGCCGGCGACCTTGCGGACGCGCTCGCGGAAACTCTCGTCGCTGTGCAGCACCAGCAGGGGACGTGCGGCAATCTTCATGGGGCAGAGACCGGGTGAAGGGCGAAAGGGTTCAGCGGGACACCAGCGACGCGTGCAGCGAGCGCGCGAGGTGGGCGGCGAAGGCGTCCGAGTCGTCGGGGGCGGCGGCGCGCGCCGCGGGCGCGGTGCGGGTGCGGGCCGCGCGCGAGCGCCGGGCCGACTCCACCACCGCCTCGGCGGAGAGGAGGACCTTGGCCTCGCCGCGCTCGCGCGCCACGCGGGCGGCGCGGTCGGCGGCGCGCTCGGCGCGCTCGAACTCGCCGACGTGGGCTGCGCCGTGGGCCAGCTCCAGGAGCACCTGCGCCGCGTTCTCCGTGTGCTCGTTGCGGGCGAGCCCGTCCCACACCTCGTCCCACGCCTCGTCGAAGCGCCGCCGGTCGCCCGCGCCGGCGGCGGCGCGCACGATGTTGGCGAGCCCCACCATCCGGTCCTCGTGCCGCCGCAGGTGGGGGAGGAGCGCCTCGAACACGGTGAGCGCCGGCCCGAAGTGCCCCTGCTCCACCCACAGGTAGGCGATGTCGTGCGCCAGCACCGGGAGGCGCGGGTGATCGGCCCCGTACGCCTCGAACGCCGCGCGCGCCAGCTTCTCCGCCTCCCCCGCGTTGCCGCCCGCGGCGGCGATCACGAAGAGGTCGTGGAGCGCCCCGCCCTGGATCTGCCGGAGCGAGTGGCGCCGGGCCGCCCGCAGCGCGCGGATGTGGAAGCGGCGCGCCGCCGGGTAGTTGCCGCGGTGCACGTACAGGTTTCCCAGCCCCGAAAAGGCGAGCGCGTACGACGTCCAGTCCCCGCTCTGGCGCGCCAGGGCGATGGCGCGCCTGAACCACGTCTCGGCGCGGGCGTACTCCGCGCGGCGGCGGGCCAGGCGCCCCACCGCGTACGCCGCCGACGCATCCGCGGGAATGGCGGCCGCGGCGGCCTGCGCGAAGGCGATGGAGGTGGCGGAGTAGCCGTTGCCGTCGGCCCAGGCGGCGACGTGCTGGCACGCCATGGCCACCGGCTCCGGCCGGGCGGTCCCCGGCGCGCCCACCAGCCTCACCAGCCCCATCAGCGGCGTCTCAAGCTGCACCTCCACTTCGGCCTCGCGCAGCATCGCCAGGAGCGCCCCGTCCGCGCCGGGAACGAAGACTTCGTCGCGCTCGCCGGGCGGGAGCGATCCCCAGAGGTACACGTCGCGCACGACCTGCCACAGCAGCGCCCCAAGTGGGTCCTTGATCTCTTCCAGCACCCCCACGCCTTCGAAGGCTTCGCCGCCATGGGTAATGGCGGGTGGCGTCCGCCAGCGACGCGTGGTGCGGCGAACGGGGGGTGTCATCCGCTTGGATCGCATAGAGTGGCCGTGTAGGTGCAGCGGAGGGCTGGGTGCCGGGCCCGGGGCGGTCGGGAGCGTTCCTATGCTAACGCCCGAACCCAAGGCACGCCATACTCTTTTGCGCCTCTGAGACTCACTCGGGCAGCAGAATACAACGACTCCCGGCGCACGGCAAGTCCCAAAGCAATCGCGCCCCGAAACGCGCTCCGGACCGGTTTTCGCGTGCACCTCGGTGTGGTGCCGATGTCCGTAAAGGTATCCCCAGTTGGGCGCATCCGTGTTCCGTTCTGTACACCTCCCGGCCTCAGGGTACCGCGCATCTACCGCCAACGTATGCAACAATTCGCTCTCCAATCTGGCGGCATTGGGATGGAATCTCCCGCGAACTGCGATCTCACACAGAGACAGGGAGATAAAGCGAGAAACAACCGGAGGCGTTCTCTGCGTCTTGCACATTCCTCGGTGGCCTCCGTCTGAGGCTTTTCGCTGTTCGCGGTGCGGTGCCCGCGGCAGTATGATTGCGTGGGCGCCGTGCGCCGAACCCGATCACCCCCCGCGGGAGGATAGAGGCATGTCTACGGTGGCTGCGCTGGGAACGAAGGGCGTGCGGGTGATGGGCGAGGACACCCCGGCGAGCACGCGCGTGCTCACTCCCGAGGCGCTGGAGTTCGTGGCGGCGCTCCACCGCCGCTTCAACCCCGTGCGCGAGGAGCTGCTGCGCGCCCGCGACGCGCGCCAGGCGGAGCTGGACGCCGGCGCGGAGCCCACCTTCCCCGCGGAGACGGCGGCGGTGCGCGAGGGGGACTGGCGCGTGGGGCCCACGCCCGCCGACCTGCAGGACCGGCGCGTGGAGATCACCGGGCCCACCGACGCCAAGATGGTCATCAACGCCCTCAACTCGGGCGCGTCGTGCTTCATGGCGGATTTCGAGGACGCCCTCTCCCCCACCTGGAAGAACGTGGTGGAGGGGCAGGCCAACATGCAGGACGCCGTGCGCCGCACCCTCACCTTCTCCAGCGGGGGCAAGGAGTACCGGCTGGGCGAGAAGGTGGCGGTGCTCATCGTGCGCCCGCGCGGGTGGCACCTCTCCGAGAGGCACGTGCAGGTGGACGGAGAGCCGGTGTCCGCGTCGCTCTTCGACTTCGGGATGTACTTCTTCCACAACGCCAGAGAGCTGCTGGAGCGGGGCTCGGGCCCCTACTTCTACCTCCCCAAGCTGGAGGGCCACCGCGAGGCGCGGCTCTGGAACGACGTCTTCGTCTTCGCGCAGGAGCAGCTCGGCATCCCGCAGGGGACGATCCGCGCCACGGTGCTCATCGAGACGATCCTGGCCGCCTTCGAGATGGACGAGATCCTCCACGAGCTGCGCGACCACGCCGCGGGGCTCAACGCGGGGCGCTGGGACTACATCTTCAGCGTCATCAAGAAGTTCAGGAAGCACGCCGACTTCGTGCTCCCGGACCGGGTGCAGGTCACCATGACCGTCCCCTTTATGAAGTGCTACGCCGAGCTCCTGGTGAAGACGTGCCACCGTCGCGGCGCGCACG
>JAUJMI010000425.1 GCA_030446945.1 Longimicrobium sp.
CACGCCTTCGGTGGGACGACGGTACTGCGCCTGATCCAGGACCTGCGCACCATCCCGCCCACCCCGCGCGGCTCGGCGCTGCGCCCCACGGGCCGCACCACGCCCACGCCCATCTCGCTGCCCGGGCTTCCTCCCGCGATCTGAAACGGTCTCACAAAGAGCCGCAGAGGGAAAGGAAAAGAGCACGCAGGAAAGAACGACGATTTCTTGGTTGGCTTGCTGTCCCCTGTGTGTCTCTGTATGAGGCGCAGTTGCCTTTCACGCACGCAGCGGTGCACGTGGCGGACCGATTGGTTTGGGCCTCGACATCTATCGTAGGAGCGCGATTCATCGCGTCCGTGCCCTACCCCACACCGCCGGCCCCTCCCGCGTGCCGACACCTCTGCGCCTCTCCTCGCACCCCCCGATGCTTCGTACGGGCAGACCTGCGTGTCTGCCCCGCCCTCTCCCCCGCCTCAACCCACGCTCGCCCGCTCGTGAGCCCCATCCATCGCTCCGGGGTATCTCCGTGGGAGACGCGCGCCCTTGGCGGCAGAGCAGCCCCCCATCCACCTCCCCCCGATGAGCGAGAGCAGCACCCGCCCGCGGCAGTCCCCCGCTACCCGCCCCCCCGGGCGCAACCCGGCAGCCGGCACGCTCGCGGACGCCCTGCGCGTGGGGGTGGAGCGCGGCGCAGAAGGTTTCTTCCTCCTCGACTCCGACGCGCACGTCCGCTTCGTCAACGCCGCCGCGGAGCGGGCGCTGGGGCGCGGCCGTGAATCGCTGTTGGGGCGTTGCCTCTGGGCCGAGCTCCCGGAGCTGCGCGATGCGGGGCTCGAGCCGCTCCTCCACTCCGAGCGAGCGGGCGAAGCCGTGCCGGACACCGAGCTCCGCTTCGGCACACCGCCGCGCTGGTACCGCGTCCGCGCCTTCGCGGACGGGGTGGGGACCGGCGTCTTCCTCCTGGACACTACAGCCGAGCACGCGTTGGGCGAGAGCGAGGCGCGCTTTCGCCGTGCCCAATGCGACCCCCTAACCGGCCTCGCCGGCCGCGCGGAGTTCGTGCGCGAGGTGCGCGAGGCGGATGATGCGTTCGCGGTGGTGTGCCTGGACGTGAACCGCGTGGAGCGGGTGAGCGAAGGCGTCGGCTACGCCGCCGGCGACCGGATGCTGGTGGAGGCCGCCGCACGTCTGCGCGCCTCGCTGGGGCCCGAGCACACACTGGGTCGGCTGGGCGGCGCCGCCTTCGCCGTGCTGCCGCGCGGGGTGCGCGACGCGACGGGGGTGCGGCGCCTCTGCGAGCGGATGCAGGCGGCGCTGGCGCAGCCCTTCGCGGTGGAGGGGCACAGCGTCGTCGCCGCGGCCGCCGTGGGCGTGGCGCTCGCCTCCGACGGCGCCGATGCCGAGACGCTGGTACGCGGCGCGGAGGTGGCGATGCAACGCTCACGGACCGCGGGTGGCACGCACGTGCAGTGGTACGACCGCGCCATGCACGCCCAGACCCGTGCCCGTCTCCGCCTGGAGTGCGACCTCCGCAACGCGCTGCAGCGCGATGAGCTCCACCTCCACTTCCAGCCGGTGGTGGACCTGTCGGCGGGCCGCGCGGTCGGCGCCGAAGCGCTCCTGCGCTGGAACCACCCGGAGCACGGCCCGGTTCCCCCCACCGAGTTCATTCCGGTGGCCGAGGAGACGGGAATCATCGACGCGCTGAGCGAGTGGGTCCTCCGCGACGCGTGCCGCGCCCTCCCCGCGCTCAAGGCCGCCGGCGGCGACGGGTTCACGCTCTCCATCAACCTTTCCGCCCACCAGTTCGCCTGGGGGAACCTGGCAGAGCGGCTGGGGCGCACCCTGCACGAGACCGGCACCGCGCCGCGCGACCTGGCGGTGGAGATCACCGAGAGCGCGCTGCTGGGCCGGCTCGACGCCGCCGCGCACGTCCTCCGCGAGCTGCGCTCGGGCGGGGTGCGGGTGTACATCGACGATTTCGGCACGGGCTACTCCTCGCTCGCCTACCTCCACCGCCTGCCGCTTGACGCCATCAAGGTAGACAGGTCGTTCGTGGAAGGGCTGCGCGACGAGCCGTGGAGCCGGCAGGTGGTGTCGTCCATCGTCACGCTGGCGGGGAGCCTCGGTCTGCGCGTGATTGCCGAGGGCGTCTCCCAGCCCGTGCAGCACGAGATCCTGCGGGAGCTGGGATGCGGCTACGCCCAGGGCTTCCTCTTCTCGCGCCCGGTGCCGCTCGACGCGCTGTGCGCCCTTCTCCGCCGGTGAGCCCCACCGGGGCGGAAGTGTCCGCCGCCCGGACGAGCTTCGCTCCGCGCCCGGCGCCGGTTGGTTCCATCAGGGGCTTTTCTCAGCAAAGATAAAGATGCGGGCTGACCGCCGCATCCCATCCTTCTCCCAGGCAGCGGCAGCGATGCCGGTTTCCACCCCCCGCCTAAGCGCGCACTTCGATCTTCTCGCCGCCGGCGAGGAGCCGCGGCACTACGAGCGGGCGCTGCGCTTCGGCACCGCCGCCGAAGCGCTGTTGTTCCTGGAGCGGATCCCGCCCACCCCCGCGGCCCGCGAACTCCTGATCTCGTGCCTGGGAGCGGAGATGGGCTTCGCCGCGTCGCGGATGACCGAGCGCGACATCAGGTCTGCCGTCGCGCCGCGGATCGCGAGCGGTGAGCTGCGGCTGGTGGAAGTCCGTACCCCGGCCGCTTCGCTGACGGATGGCGGCGCATCGTTCCGCGTGCTGCGCTCCTCGGAGCGGACGCGCGCAGGGGAGTCGGTGCAGTGGTTCGCCGACCGCGACACCGCCCACCGCTTCGTGCAGCGGCTCCACGACGGGGTGTGGAGCCGCCGCGGCATCGAGGAGGCCGCCAGGCAGAGCACCGGCGCGATCGCGGGCGACGACGTGCGGCAGTTGCTGCGCGGCTTGGCGGACCAACTCGCGACCGGAAGGGCGCGCATCGTCCGGCTCACCTCCGCGCCCGCCGTGCTCCCGGTGCCCACGGCGGCCCTCACCCGCGTCGCCCTGGCCGCCGAGCGCACGCCCGCCGCCGCCGGCCGCCTGCGCCGTGGCCCGTAGCGCCCGCACGTCCCGCGAAGCTGGCATTTTGTCCACTTTGGGCGCATCTTACGGAAGACGGAGTGCCGCACGCGGCGCTCCCCTTTCCGCACCTGCCCCGCACCCTCTGATGGACGACAGCCACACCCAGCGCCTGCGCGAGATCGATCGCCAGATCCACCTCCTGCGCGAGGCGGCGCTGCGCTTCGGCACGGAGATGAAGATGCTGGAGCGGGCCACCTGCGACCGCGACGGCTGCACGCGCCCCGGCTGCCCGGACGCGGCGATGGAGACGGTCACGCTGGGGCGCATCCTCGCGGTGCTGGCCGGGGAGTGGGACCCGGACGGCCTCCCCGAAGACCCGGGGACCGGGCCGATGGAGCTGCGGCGCATCCAGCGCTTCCGGCAGGCGCTGCTGGAGTTC
>JAUJMI010000426.1 GCA_030446945.1 Longimicrobium sp.
ACGCGCTGGAGCCCGACCACATGGCCGCGGTCACCACCTTCGTCTCCCGCCGCCCGCGCCCGCGCGAGGCGGTGGGCTTCGGGGTGCGCTGGGGGCTGGGCCACTCGGCCGCCATCGTGGTGGCGGGCTCCGCCCTGATCGCGCTGGGCATCCGCGTGCCGCAGGACGTGGTCGACGGCCTGGAGTTCGGCGTGGGGACGATGCTGCTGGCGCTGGGCGCATGGCTCCTCTGGAGCGTCGCCCACGGCGAGGCGCACGCGCTGGCCGAGGGCGGCGACGATCCGCATCCGCACCGCCACGGCAGCGTGTGGGTGGGGATGGCCCACGGCCTGGCCGGCACCGCCCCCCTGGTGGCGCTGATCACCGTCGCCGTCAGCAGCTCCCCCTGGAGCGCCGGAACCCACCTCCTCTTCTTCGGCGTGGGGACGACGGCGGGGATGGGACTGTACGCCGCGGTGGCCGGCGCGGTCTTCCACCGCGCGCGGCACCGCATCCCCGCGCTGGGCGGAACGCTGCGCACCCTCACCGCGCTGGGAAGCGCCGTGCTGGGGATCTTTTGGATGGTGAACGCGACTGGATAACCGCGGGGATTAGGATGGGGGGATGAGGAATGAACTGCCCTAATCCCTAATCCCTAGTCCCTAATCCCTAATCCCTTCCCTGGAGCGCGAATGACGGACGGCAGCGAGTCGGCGAAGAACGAGGCGGTCACGATCCTGGCCCGGCACAACGGACCGTTCGTGGTGGAGGGCCCCATCCGGCTGATCGACGCGGATGGCAACGAGTTCCCGGTGGTGGCGGGCAAAAAGGTTTCGCTCTGCCGCTGCGGCGCCTCCACGCGGAAGCCCTTTTGCGACGGCACGCACAGCAAGATCGGCTTCGCCGCCGCGGAACGCGCCGTGCGCGAGCTGGAGGAAGGGAAAGAGCAGGGATGAGGGATGTGGGATGGGGGATGAGGAAGCGTGACGATCTCGCCCGGACCCTCATCCCCGTTCCCCTGATCCCTCATCCCCAATCCCTAATCTCTGCTGAGGAACCCCATGTCCACTCCGATCGAACAACGCGGCTACGCCCGCCCCGAAGCGCTCGTCTCCACCGAATGGGTGGCCGGGCACCTGGACGACCCCTCCGTGCGCCTCGTCGAGTCCGATGAGGACGTGCTGCTCTACGAGGTCGGCCACATCCCGGGCGCCGTCAAGATCGACTGGCACACCGACCTCCAGCACCCGCTGAATCGCGACTACCTGGACGAGGAGAGCTTCGCCCGCCTGATGCGCGAGCGCGGCATCGCGCCGGAGACGACGGTCATCTTCTACGGCGACAAGAACAACTGGTGGGCCACCTACGCGCTCTGGGTCTTCCGCCTCTTCGGCCACGACCGCGTCCGGGTGATGGACGGCGGCCGCAAGAAGTGGGAGGACGAGGGGCGCCCCATGACCACCGACGCGCCGTCGTATCGACCTACCGAGTACCCCGTCCCCACGCGCGACGACGAGCGCATCCGCGCCTTTCGCGACGAGGTGCTGCAGCACATCGGCCATCGCGGCCAGCTCGTGGACGTCCGCTCTCCCGAGGAGTTCAGCGGCGAGAAGCTGCACATGCCGGACTATCCCCAGGAAGGGGCCATGCGCGGCGGCCACATCCCGGGGGCGAAGAGCATGCCCTGGGCGCGCGCCGTGAACCCCGACACCGGCGAGTTCCGCCCGGCCGACGAGCTGCGCGCGCTCTACCAGGAGCAGCTCGGCCTCGACCGCGAGCAGCCGACGATCGCCTACTGCCGCATCGGCGAGCGCTCGTCGCACACCTGGTTCGCGCTCACCTATCTGCTCGGCTTCCGCAACGTCCGCAACTACGACGGCTCGTGGACGGAGTGGGGCAACTCGGTGCGGCTCCCGATCGAGAAGTAGGGACAGCCGGCCTCACACAGAGCCACAGAGCCACGGAGAGAACAGCGAAAAGGTTTTCTCCGTGGCTTTGAGTTCCTCCTGTGTTCGCTGTGTGAGGCCGTTGGGTTCGTCTTACTCCAACCGGGCCGCTTCCATGCGCCGCACCGCGTTTTTTGCCCTGCTCGCCTGCGCGGTCGCGCCGGTCCACCTGGTCATTGGAATGCCTGGCTGACCCCTTCCCCCCCAACCAGTCGAGCCCTCCGATGAAACGCGCGACGTTGATCCTCGCGGTCGCTTCCCTGCTCTTCTTGAACTCCCGGCCCGCTTACGCGTGGGATGAATTCGGTCACCACCTCATCGCAAGGATCGCGTGGGAGGAAATGACCCCAGCCGCCCGCGCCCGCTCGTTGCTGATCCTCGCGAATGCTCGGTTCGACACGCGTTTGCGGCCTGGGCCGGGCGCGCTGTCGCCGACGGGGCGCAGGGCGGCGTTCGTCGCCGCCTCGGCCTGGGCGGACGAAGTGCGCAAACCCGATCCGAGGCACGTCACCTACGACATCCCGAAGCGGCACTTCACGGATCTGTTCTGGCGTCAGGACACGGACTTCGGACCCGTTCTGCCCGACGGCAGGCCAGAAAGTGGCGATCTGCTCCGGGATCTGCCGGTGCTCCGTCGGCATCTCGTGGGGTCGAACCCGGACGCGGCGGCCGTGGCTCTCGCCTGGATCCTCCACCTGGTCGGGGACATCCACCAGCCACTGCATGCGAGCGGCCGGGTCACCCCGATAGATCGCAACGGCGACAAGGGGGGAAACCTGTTCTGCCTCGAGCCTCCGGTCGGAGGCCGGTGCAGGGGCCGTCGATTGCACAGCCTCTGGGACCGCAGCATGACGGGGCGTGTTCGCCGGTCAAAGGGTGAGTCCGAGCAGGCTCATCTGGACCGGGTGGCCATGCTGCTGATCGAGCGTCACCCGCGTACGGAGTTCACGACCGAGCTCGGCCAGACGGACCCGCGGAGATGGGCGGAGGCCAGCGTCAGGATTGCGCAGGAGCGCGTCTACAGGGAGCCGCTTCGACGGAATCATCCTGCGCCCGCCGCGTACCGTCTGGCGGCGAGCCGCACCGCGGAGCCGCGCATCGTGCTCGCCGGGTACCGGTTGGCCGACCTGCTGAACCGGGCGCTCAGGTAACGCGGTATGAGGAGGGGGTGTGCCGCGTAGGCACACCCCCTCTGTGTCGTCTTCTTGAAGGCGCGGGCAGGGGCGGGGATCAGTCCTTGTACGGATCCACCTCGCCCGCTCCGGCCATCGCCACGATCAATGGCCGGAGCGTGTGCCGCACCTGGATCGTCTCGCCCTGCGCCTCCAGCACCCTGGGAAGGCGGCGGTACGCCTGCGGCGACTCGTCGAGCCCGCCGCCGCGCATGATCACCCCGCGCTTCCCCAGCCTCTGCTGCAGCATGTCCAGCGAGATGCGGCCAGGGCTCAGCAACTTGACCCGCTTGTTGCGCTTCCCGGCCGCGGCGGTGCGGATCATCACCCGTCCCGCGCCATGCACGGT
>JAUJMI010000062.1 GCA_030446945.1 Longimicrobium sp.
GACCACGAGCTTGCCGAACGAATCGCGGCCGATGTCCCCGCCTGAGATCCCCCCCGCCGTCGCCATCGTCGGCAAGAAGAACAGCGGCAAGACGACGCTCGTAGTCGCGCTCGCGGCCCGGCTGAAGCGCGCCGGCTACCGCGTCGTCACCATCAAGCACGGCCACCACGCCTTCGAGTCCGACGAGCCGGGCCGCGACAGCTGGCGCCACTTCAACGAGGGCGAGGCCGAGGCCAGCATCATGTGCGGCTCCGGAAAGGTTGCCCTGACGATGCGCATCGACGGCGAGCCCGACCCGCTGCAGCTCGTCCGCGACTTCTACACGGGGCGCGGCTACCAGGTGGTGCTGGTGGAAGGCTTCAAGCACGGCCCGCTTCCGAAAATAGAGATCTTTCGGCGCGGCGTGCATCCGCATCCCATCCACGATCCAGGGAGTTCCGAAGTACTCGCCTTCGTCACGGACGATTTGGATTTCGAGATGCGCGCGGCCTCGGCCGGCTCCGCCGTCATCCCGCTCGACCCTGCGGGAACGCACGTGGATGCCGTGGCGCGGCTGGTCGAACGCAGAGTGATCGCCCGCCATGAGCGCTGAGCACGCCGCCGACTGGCTCTCCGCCGGGGAGGCGCTGCGGGCGATCCTCGGCGGGGTGGCGCCGCTGGAGGCGGAGGAGCGCCCGCTGCTGGAGGCGCTCGGCTCCGTGCTGGCGGAGGACGTGGCCTCCACCATCGATCTGCCGCCGTGGGACAACAGCGCGATGGACGGCTTCGCGGTGCGCGCGGAGGACGTGCGCGGCGCATCGCCCGCGCGCCCGGTGGTGCTGCGCGTTGTGGACGACGTCCCCGCGGGCCGCTTCGCCGCGCGACCCGTCGGCCCGGGCGATGCGGTCCGCATCATGACCGGCGCGCCGGTCCCGGACGGCGCCGACGGCGTGATCCGCGTGGAGCACACCGACGGCGGCTCCGGGATCGGCACGCCCGAGGGCCGCGTCGCCATCCTCGCCGACGCGGACGCGGGGCGCAACGTCCGGCCGCGCGGCGAGGACGTGCGGCGGGGGTCGGTGGTGCTGCACGCCGGCTCCGTGCTGCGCGCCGGGGAGATCGGCGTCGCCGCGTCGCTGGGCCGGGCACGGCTGCGGGTGGTGCGTCGCCCCGTCGTAGCCGTGCTCACCTCGGGCGACGAGCTGGTGCCGGTGGAGGAGTTCGCGGAGGTGGAGGCGGGGCGGCGCATCGTCTCCTCCAACGGCTACTCGCTGGCCGCCGCGCTCGCCGAGGCGGGTCTGGAGGCGCGCGTCCTCGGCATCGCCCCCGACGACCCAGCCGGGCTGCGCGAGCACCTGGAGCGCGCGCGCGGCTGCAATGCCGTCGTCACCAGCGCGGGCATCAGCGTCGGTGAGCACGACCACGTGCGGCGCGTGATGGCGGAGCTGGACGCGGCGGTGGAGTTCTGGCGCGTGCGCATCCGCCCCGGCTCGGCGATGGCGTTCGGGCGGGTGGGTGCGCTCGGCGGGATCCCCTGGTTCGGACTGCCCGGGAACCCCGTCTCGACCGGCGTCACCTTTGAGCTCTTTGTGCGCCCCGCCCTCCTGCGCATGTGCGGCCGCACGCGCGTCCACCCGCCCGTCGCGCACGTGGTGATGCGCGACGCCTACCCCATGCGCGGCGACCTGATGCACTTCCCCCGTGTGTCGCTGCAACGCGAGCCGGACGGCACCCTCGCGGCGCGCCTCACCGGCTCCCAGAGCTCCGGCGTCTCCAGCTCCCTCGCCGCCGCCGATGCGCTCGCGCTGATCCCCCCCGGCCCCGGCGCGCGCACCGGCGACGTGGTGCGCGTCGTGTGGATCGGCGGCGCGCCTCTGGTGGAGGAGGCGCCGTTTTGAGCGGTGGGGCTGGTGGATCCGTGGCAGGGAGACCCCTCGGGTCACCGGCGATTGAAACGCTGCAACAACCGCGGGAAGCCTGCCTTCGCAGGCTCGCGGGGGGCGTGATTGGTGTGGAAGACGGGGCCCGGGGCCGCTTCACCGGGGGGATCGGCGCGGGGGCCGCGCTGAAGCCCCCGGCTCGAACTACGGGAAGGCGGCTGAAGCCGACCCGAGTAACGAGGTATTGGACCCGGAGTCCGCGCAGGCGACTTTGCGCTGTTGTCGCCGCGAGCTCACTCGTCCCAGCCAGTCCCAGGCAGCCCCCGATCCCGGCGCAGCACCCCCGCCGCCGCCTCGTGCAGGCGCCCGTTGGTGGCGAGTGCCTGCGTCCAGGCGCCGACCGGCGAGCCGTCGAACTGGGTGAAGCGGCCGCCGGATTCGCGCAGGATCACGTTCATGGGCGCGTAGTCCCAATAGGAGCCGGAGATGGGGTCGCACAGGAGGTCCACGCGGCCCGTCGCCACCAGGAAGTAGCCGTAGCCATCGCCCCAGGTGCGGGCAAAGCGGGTGGCGCGGAGGAGACGGTCGAAGCCGTCGCGGTCCTCGTCGGTGGAGCGGTCGCGCCAATACTCGAATCCGCTCGTGACGAGCCGCGCGTCGGCCAGATTGTCGCAGCCGGAGACGCGGGCGGGGCGGCCGTTGACCCACGCCCCCGCCCCGTCCGCGGCGACCAGCGTCTCCCGGAGGACGGGGAAGTGGCAGCACCCCAGCGTCGGCACGCCGTCCTCCTCCAGCGCGATAAGCACGGCGTACAGCGGCACGGCGGAGCTGAACGAGCGCGTTCCGTCGATGGGGTCCACGATCCACCGCCGCCCGCTCTTCGAGGGCACGTCCTCCCCCTCCTCGCCCACGATCCCGTCGTCGGGGAAGGCATCGCCCAGGGCTCCGCGGATGAACTCCTCCGCCGCCCGGTCCGCGATGGTCACCTCGCTCCCGTCGCCCTTGAACTCCACGGCGGCGCGCCCGAAGTGCTCCAGCGTGATCTCCCCCGCCGCGGTCGCGGTGCGTACGGCGAAGTCCATCAGGTTGTCGCGTTCGTTCATCGGATCGGGCCGGTTCAGGTACGGTAGCCGCGGGGCGTACACAGTAGGGCCGGGCCCGTGACGCGGCCAGTGCACCCCGCAAAACACGGAGGCACAGAGACGAACCCCTCTCTGTGCCTCCGTGTCTACGTGTGAGCCCCGATCCGTTCAGGGAGGTCCGCCCCCGCCGGTCGGTGGACCCTCCGTCTGCGTGCTCTTGCGCTGCGGCGGCTTGCCGAAGCGGTACGTCAGGCTCAGGCTCGCGCCGCGCCCGCCCCAGGAGGACCGGCTCTGCGACCTCCCCGCGAAGCTGGGGTCGCGCGACGTGAAACGCGTCCGGTAGATGTCGAACGGGTCCGCGAGCCGAATGTTCATGGACGCCTTGCGCTTGAACAGCTCCTTGCGGATGCCGAGCTCCGTCCAGGGCGTGGAAGAGTAGCGACCCTGCACCGACTCGCGCGGCGAGCTCACCCGGAGGGAGCCCTGGATCCCCCACCCGCGCCCCGGCTGCAGCGTGGAATTGGCCGTGAAGAAGTAGCTGCTCCCGCTCCGCGAGTAGGCACTCCCCAGCGCGCCGGCGTCACGCTCGTCGTGGCTGGCACCCACCGAAGCCGAGGCATTCCCCCACCGCGCCGGCGTCAGCGAGGCGTTGAGGCTGGTGCCGTAGCTCTTCACGAGTGCCAGGTTTCGCGGCATCGACGTGGACACCCCCGCCGCGTCCACCGTGCGGATGTGCTCCACCTCGTTGTCGGTGCGGCGGTAGTACGGCGCCAGGCGCAGCGTGGCCACGCGCGTCCGCCAGCTCAGGTCCCCGCCGAGCGAGTGGGTGGCGGCGGGCTCCAGGTCGGGGTTCCCCAGGCGGACGTTCCGCGGGTCGCTCTGCGTGACGTAGGGGTTGAGGTCCCAGATCCACGGCCGGCGCTCGCGCCGGGAGTAGTTGAGCCGCAGCGTGCGCCCGGGCTTGAGCTCGAAGCTCAGGTTGGCGCTGGGGAAGACGGAGAAGAAGTCGCGCTCGAAGCCCGGCCGGGCGTTCTCCAGGCGCGGCGCCAGCTCCAGCCGCGTCATCTCCGCGCGCAGGCCGCCCTGCAAGGAGAGGCGGCCGATCTTCTGGCTCAGGTTGGTGTAGGCCGCGTGCTGCGTCTGCCCGTAGGTGTACGACACGTCCGTCACCTGGCGCGGATCATCCGCGTCGAAGGGGGCGAAGTGGCGCATCGTCTGTTCGTTGGACTGGTCTTCGCGGCTGGTCCGCGCCCCAAATTCCACCCGGCCTCCCTTCCCCGGCAGGGGGCGCATGTAGTCTGCCTTGGCCATGAGGCTCGCGCGGTCCTCGCCGCCGCCCGTCAGGCGCAGCTCGGAGAGCGGGTCACCGGTGTCGATCAGGCGCATGGAGGTGACCTCCTCGATTCGCCCCGATCTCTCGTCGCCGGACCCGCTCCTGCGCAGCTCCAGCGAGAGCTCGTGCCGCTGCGCCTCCACGATGCGGCGGAAGCCGAGCGCGAGGTCGGAAGCCAGGAAGTCCGTCTCGTAGTCGCTCACCCGTTCGTAGATGCGCGTGGGGGCGCCGGCGGCATCCAGGATCCGGTTGTGCGAGAACCCTTCGCTCCCCCACCCGCCGCGGTAGCCGCTGGCGGAGGCCCAGAGCGTCTCCATGCGCCCCACCGTCAGCTCCGCCGTGAGGTCCGCGCTCCCGTGGAAGTTGTTGCCGGAGTTGCGCCGGTCCTCGTCCAGTGAGGTGACGGGGGTGGCGAGCAGGTTCTGCCGCAGCTCGCGCGACGCGTCATCGTAGTTCATCAACCGGCTGGAGCCGCCCCCGAACAGCGTCAGCTTCCCGCGCTGGTAGGCGATCTGCCCCGAGAGCCCGTTGCCGCCACGGGTCGCCGCGTTCAGCGACAGGCTCCCGCCCAGCCCCAGCTCCACGCCCTTGCGCAGCACGATGTTGACGATGGCCCCGTCGCCGCCCTCGAAGCGCACGGAGGGGTTGGGGATCACCTCGATCCGGTCGATGCGGTCCGCCGGGAGATTGCGGATGAACTCGGTGAGCGCCTCGCCGCGCAGGGGGGAGGGGCGGCTGTTGATGTGGATGGTGACGGGGCGGTTCCCCACCATCTTGATGTTGCCGTTGAGGTCCACCTCCAGCTCGGGCAGGGTGCGCATGATGTCCGCCGCGCCGCCGACCGCCGCGGGCATGTCCTTGACGCTGTACACGTTGCGGTCTTCGGCGTGGACCACGGGCGGCCGCTCGGCTCGCACCTGTAGCCCCTCCAGCGCTATCACCGCAGCCATCGTCAGGTCGCCCGCGTCCGCAAGCCCGCCCGCCGCCACCACGACCGGCTCCGACCGCGTGGTCTGGCGCCCTGTGTGGGTGGCGCGCAACACGTAGCGCCCCGGTGCGAGCCCCGTGATCCGGTAGCGCCCGTCTGGCCCGGCCACGCCGCGCCCCGCCGCCGCCGTGTCCGTCTGCAGGTGCGCCACTACGGCCACTCCCGCCAGCGGCCGCGACGTCTCCGCCGCCACCACCCGTCCCTGGATGCCGGCCACCGCGCGTTCCTGCGCCGGAGCGGTGCGCGCCGCCAGCACGAGCAGAGCCGGAGCTACGAGCCGGATGAGGATCTTCATGGCGGACCCCGGTGGGGCGTTGGCGGGGCGACGGGGAGATCCCGCCGCTGAGGGAGGTACAACGAACGAACCCTACGGCTTCTGCCGGCTCTCGGACCACGCGTGACCGCACCGATCACTTCCTGAACGGAGCGCCGCGCCGCGCCCGTTCGCCGCACCGGCCTCTGGCGCGGAGTGAAGGAGACGGGCTCTCCCGCTCGCACCGCTCATCCCATGTTCCGCCCCAGGTCCGCGCCGGACGAACCGGGTCGGCACAGGCGGACTTCGCGTGCTTCCGGTGGGCGTTGTTCGCTCCTGGACCGGCGCTCCTGGATGGCGGAACTCCCCGGGGTGGGCGCATGCTGAAGGCACGGCAGACACGTGGGTCAGCCCCTACGGGGTATCCGTGGGTGCCGCGGGGGTCGAGGCAGGGAGAGGGTGGGCGTGATGAATCACGCCCCTACCACGCGATGCCGGCCTCCGTGCATTCCCACGCTCGCGCGCCCGACCAGTGGACGGATCACATTGCGCGGGAGAGTCCATCTCCTTCACTACGCGCCAGAGCATCGGGTTTCTTTCACCGGGGCCGGTGAGGGCGCTCCGTTCAGGAAGTGATTAGATAACGTGGGAGGGTACAAGGTTGCACGGGCGGGGAGAAGCCCTCTTCCGCGACGCTAATGACTCCGTCATCCTAACGCTTCCCCGAAACCCAGATGCTCCCGCGCACCCAGAACCTCAGCGGGGCATCGACGGCGCGCTTGATGCCGATGCGCGGGCCCGCCACCACGTCGGAATCGGGGATGGGTGCGCCCGGGGCGAACCAGAGCGGCGGACCGCTCACCAGCCCGCGGTTCTGCGCGCGGTCGATGGCGAGGGCGCGGGCCAGGTTGCCCGGTCCCCGCATCAGCTCGTCGTCGGGGCGGCCGGGGCGGCGCTCGCGGGCGAGCTCGATCCCCTCCACGGGACGCGCGGCGCGGATGAGCACGGCGGCGGGGAAATCCTCCTCGCCCGTCACCACGTTGATGCACCAGTGCATGCCGTAGATCAGGTACACGTAGGCGGTGCCGGCGCGCCCGAACATCGGGTCGTTGCGCTCCGTGCGCCCAAAGCGGGAGTGCGCGTGCGAGGCCTCGTCGTCCGGACCCGTGTACGCTTCCGTCTCCACGATCTCTCCCGCCACGCGCCGCCCGCCCACCTCCGAGACGATGAGCGCGCCCAGCATCTCGCGCGCGACGACGTCGGCGGGGCGGTCGTAGAAGGAGAGCGGGAGCGGCGGCGGCTCCACAACGGCGGAGCGCCGCGCCCGGGGGGACCCGGACGCGGCGCTCCGTTCAGTGCCGTCGTGCATCACTCCGCCGGCTGGCCGTTGCCGCCACGAGCCCGGCCCCGCCCCCGCCCGCCGCGCCGCCCGCGACGCGCGGCGTCGCCCTCGGGCGCGGGAGGAGTGGGGGCCGGAGTCTCAGGGATGGGCGCCTCACCCGCAGGCGGCGCCCCCGCGGCACGTCCACGCCCGCGGCCCCGGTTGGCCACGGGTGCTTCCGCGGCCGGTGCTTCGGCCGGCGGCGCGGGAGCCTCGGCCGCCGGGGCGGCTTCGGCGGCGCGCGCACGGCCCCGGCCCCGGCGACGCGGTGTCGCCTCGGCCGCGTCGGTGGCGGGTGCGTCCGCCGCGAGGGTGGCCGTGCCCAGCAGCGTGGGATCCGTGTCGCCCACCACCTCGTCGGCGAGTGCGGCGGGGCTGAGCGCCTCGTCCACGCGCGCACGGCCCCGGCCCCGCCCGCGACGCGCACGCACGGGCGGCGCCGGCTCCAGGTCGGTCACCGCGTCACCCACCAGCGTGGGATCGGTGTCGCCGATGACCTCCTCGGCGAGCGCGACCGGCGTCTCCGCGGCGGTTTCTGCCGGAAGGGCCGTGGCGGTCACGTCGCCCACCAGCGTGGGGTCGGTGTCGCCGAGGTACTCCTCCGCCAGCGCGGCGACGCTCTCCTCGCCCGCGGCGCGCCCACGCCCGCGTCCGCCCCGGCGTCCGCGCGAGCGGCGCCCGGGACGCGCGTCCTCTTCCCCGCCCTCGTCATCCGTCGGCTCCGCGGCAGTCGACGCTTCGGCGGCAGGTGCCTCGGCGGCCGGCGCGGGGGAGCCGGCGTGCGCGGTCTCCGGCTGTGTCACCTGCGCACGGTTGGGATCATCAGCGAACTGGTCCAGCACCGTGTGCGAACGCCGATCGCCCAGGAGCTGGCGGACGGCGCCCGGATCTTCTTCGATCGCGCGGAAGACGTTCTCGCCAAAGGTGTCCACCAGCGCCTCGGCCGTCTTGCGCCCCACGCCCTTGTAGGCGCTCAGGTACGCCAGCGCGCCCTCACGGTCGGTCGGGAACTCGAAGCCGGCCGCGGCGGGCTGCGCCGCGGCAGCCTCGGCCGCCGGAGCGGCGGGCTCCGGCTGCGGGGTGGCCGTGACCAGCCCCGGTACGTCGATCACCTGGCCTGGAAGGAGCGGCGGCGGGCCGGCGGGCGCACCACGCCCGCCGCGTCCGCGCCCACGCGCCCCACCGCGCGCCGCCACCTCGGCCGGAGCCGTGGTCGCCGGTGCCGCAGGTTCTGCATCCGCGGGCGCCGCAGCAGGGGGAGCCGGTGCCTCTTCCACGCGCGCCGCCGGTGCCTCGGCGGCCGCGTCCCCATCCAGCACCTGGCCGGGGAGGAGCGGCGGAGCACCCGCCGCCGCGCCACGTCCACGGCCCCGCCCGCGCCCGCGGCCGGCCGGAGCCGCCTCGGCAGCCGCGACGGTTTCAGCTGCCGCCGCCGCAGCCGCGCCTTCCGCGCCCGCCGTCAGCACCGGCGCGGCGAGACGGCCGCCGCCGGCAGGGAGCGCCACTTCGTAGCGGCCCTCGCCCGCCTGGCGCAAATCGATCACGTCGTCTTCGTGCGCCTGGCGCAGGAAGCGGCTGAACTTGCTGAAGCCGAGCGGCGCCTCGTTGAAGTCCGCCTGCATCTCCAGCATGCGGCGCTTGACGTCGCCGTCCCGCGCGGCCTGGCCCGGGCCGCGGACCAGCGCGCGGGTGGCGTGCTGGAGGAGCGAGTAGGCGTTGCGCAGCGGGTCGGCGACGGGTCCGGCAGCCGGAGCTTCGGCCCTCGGCGCGCGAGCGGCCTCGGCGGGAGCTTCCTCGCGCGGCGCCTCGGGAGCGGCCGGAGCGGCTTCCGCGGCGGCCGCCGGGGCAGCGGCCACGGCAGCGGGCGCCGCGGCGGGAGCACCGGCGACCTCCGTCAAATCCAGCACCTGCCCGGGAAGGAGCGGCGGCGTGACGCCCGGGGTGGCGGCGCGGCCACGGCCACGTCCCCGCCCGCGCGCGGCGGCCGGAGCCGCGGCAGCCGGAGCGCCCTCCGCGGCGGGAGCGGTGCGCGGGGGAAGCGGAGCCGCATCCAGCTCCGCCGCGCGGTCCACCGTGGGCGCCTCGGCGGCGGCGGCCGGGCGCGGGATGTCGACCGAAAAGTCGAGATCCGGCTCTCCCGTCGCGGCAGCCGCGTCGCCTGCGGGGGCGTCGGCGAAGCGCGGGCGGTCTCCCCGGCCACGCCCGCGGTCCCGGTCGCGCCCACGGCCGCGCACGCGGTCGCGGTCGCGCTCGCGCTCCCGGTCGCGCGGCGGCGCCACCGGCGACGCGAAGCCGCCGCCGGAGCCTTCCTCCTCCACCGCGATCACCTCGAACTGCCCGGCGTCGTCGCGGCGCAGGCGGATGAGGCCGCGCTCGCCGGCGCGCTGCACGAACTTGCTGAACTTGCCGAAGCCCGCGTTCTTCTCGTCGAACCCGGGGTCCAGCTCGATCATCACCTGCTTCAGGCGGTCCACCCGCATGGAGTCGCCGCGCGTGGTCATCATGCGCGCCGCGCGGCCCACCAGCACCCACGGGTCCTCGGTGGGACCTTCGCCCACGTTGGCGCGCGACAGGCCGGTGAGGGCGTGGTACGAGTAGTACTCGTCGCAGTTCTTGACGATCAGGTCGCTGGCCGACTCCCGCATCCCCACGCCGATCACGTACTTGCCATACTCCTTGAGCTTCATCACGCAGCTCGAGAAGTCGGAGTCGCCGGTCAGCAGGATGAATGTGCCCATCTCAGGCCGCGTGAAGCAGAGCTCCATCGCGTCCATCGCCATGCGCAGGTCGGTCGTGTTCTTCTTGGACGAGCCCCACGAGGGCGCCCAGATCATGTCGATGTTGGCCTCGGTGAGCGGCACCACGTAGTTGGGGTACCGCCGCCAGTCGCCGTAGGCGCGGCGCACCGCGATCTTGCCGCGGAACACCTCGTTGTTGAGGAGGGTCTGCAGCTCGCGGCCCAGGTCGCCGTGGGCGCCGAGGGTCACGTTGTCGAAGTCGATCAGCAGCGCCGCGCTGCGCGTGGGCGGCTGCATGGGCTGTCCCTGCGGGGACCAGCTGTTGTAGGGGCTGTTCATGCTCTCGTTCAGTTCGTCGTTGATGCGACGAGACCCCTCCGCCTCGCCCCGGGCGCTCAAGGGCGGCGCGGGGAGACGGCGGGAGGGGCCAGGTCGGTTCAGGGCGACGGGGCGGCGTGCGGCACGTTCATCTGGGCCGGCTGCTTTCGCCGGCGCTGATCATGCGCGCGAGCTCCACGCGCCGCACTTTGCCGCTCCCCGTCATGGGAAAGCTGTCGAGGAAGCGGACCAGGTCAGGGACCTTGTAGTCCGCGAGCACCTCACGGCAGAAATCCTTGATCTCTCCGCCGGTAACGATCGCTCCCTCGACGGGAACGATACAGGCGCACGACACTTCGCCGAAGACCTCGTCCGGGAGCCCGACCACCGCCACGTCCAGCACGGCGGGGTGGGCGTGGAGCCGGTCTTCCACCTCGCGGGGGTACACGTTGAACCCGCCGCGGATGATCATCTCCTTGCGCCGCCCCAGGATGTGGAGGAACCCCTCCTCGTCCAGCATCCCCAGGTCGCCGGTGGTGAAGAAGCCGTCGCCGGTGAGCACCAGGGCCGTCTCGCCGGGCTGACGGTAGTACCCCTGCATCACCCCCGGGCCGCGGACCGCGATCTCCCCCACCGACTCTTCGGGAAGAACGGTGCCGTCCACGTCCAGGATCGCGACCTCCGTGCCGTCCAGCGGGCGCCCCACGGTGGTGAGCTGCTTGGCGGGCGGGTCGCCGGGGCGGGTGACGCTCACCAGCGTCCCCGTCTCGGTGAGGCCGTACCCCACGCAGACCCCCGGCACCAGCTCGCCGCGGATGCGCCCCACCACCTCTTCCATCACCGGCGCCCCGGCCACCACGCCCGTGCGCAGCGCGCCGAGGTCGCGCTCGCTCCGCGAGGGCTCACGCATCGCCATGATGAACGAGGTGGGGACGCCGTGGTACACCGTCACCCGCTCGCTCTCCAGCAGGCGGAGTGCCTCCTCCGGGTTGTCGCGCTCCTGCAGCACGAGCGACGCGCCGGCGGCCATCGTCCCCAGCACCCCCATCCCCAGCCCGAAGGCGTTGAAGACGGAGCCCACGCCGAACACCACGTCGCCCTCTTCCACCCCGATCACGTCCGCGGTGGCCGCGGCGGTCGCCAAGAGGTTGCGGTGCGTGAGGCTCACCCCCTTGGGCTTCCCCATGGTGCCGGAGGTGTACAGGATGGCGAACAGCTCGTCCGCCGACCCCTCGTGGCGCGGGTAGGGCCGCCCCTCGCCGCTGGACACCAGGTCCTCGAACTGGTGGATCCGGTCGTCGTACCAGAGGTCTTCCTCCCCCACCGAGACCACGTACTGCAGGTCCGGCAGGGCGGCGAGGAACCCCTCGAAGCGGGCCAGGTAGTCCACCCCGTCCCAGTTCTCGGCCGTGATGACGGCGGCCGTCTCCGAGTGCCGCAGCATGTACTGCAGCTCCGGCGGGGTGAACTTGGGGTTGAGCGGCACGATGACGGCGCCCAGCTTGGCCGCCGCGAAGATGGCGACCACGAACTCGGGCCAGCTGGGCAGGGTGAGGGCGACGCGGTCTCCCGCCTCGATCCCCAGCTCGTGCAGGGCCGACGCGAGCGCGTCCGAGCCGGCGTCCACCTGCGCGTAGCTGAGCCGTCGGTCTCCGAAGGCGACAAAGGGCCGCTGCGGGTTCTCGCGGGCTCGCAGCGCAAGGCTGTCTGCCACCGTGAGCTCACCGAAGCGGTCGCGTAGCGCCATGGATCCTCCGTGCGGGTGAAACGGCCATGTTCCGGGTTCGGAACGCGACAAACATACACGCCCGCACCCGGCTGCGTCAAACCGCTGTCCAACGTGCGAAACTGCGGGTCTCACGCGTGAGATTGCCGTTCGGGTCTACCCGCCGCCGCCATGCCCGGGTTATCTTCCGCCCCGGTTCCAGAGCGATCATTCCCGCACCGCAGGGCCGCCGTTTGCAGCACGTTCCGCACTACCTGCGCGAGCTCAACCCCGAGCAGCGCGAGGCCGCGCTCGCCACGCAGGGGCCCGTCCTGATCCTGGCGGGCGCCGGCTCGGGCAAGACGCGCACGCTGGTCTTCCGCATCGCGCACCTGCT
>JAUJMI010000427.1 GCA_030446945.1 Longimicrobium sp.
GTCCAGACAGGAAGTTGCCTTTCACGAACTTCACCAGGTTCTCCACCGAGCCCTTACAGCGGGTCGTCGAGGACACCCGGTAGGTCCGACCAGGCGGAGGTTTTCGAGGTGACCCATCCGTTCCATCCCTGGCACGGTCGGCGATTCGAAGTGTTCCAAGTCCGCCAGAACTGGGGCGAGTGGCGGGTGAAGTTCTTCGATGAGGATCGGCGGCTGCGGTCCCTGCCTGCGGACTGGACCAGCCTGGCGCCTCCCGATCCATTCGTCGCCGTCTCTGCCGGCCGCGCCTCGTTCCGGGTGGAGGATCTGGAACGGCTCGGGGACCTGTTGCGGAACCTTGATCGGACGATCGGGGCCGAGGAGGGGTAGGTGGCATGGTGTCAATGGGATTACGCCGCGACCGTCAAGGGGATTCCGCCGCATCACCCCGCTCGGATTGCGTAGGAATGCCGTGCTACCGCCCCCCGGGGCATCTAACGGAGGTTGACACGACCGGTGCCCCGATGCATAATCGGCGTCCACTGGTGCTCCTGACGGGGGTGGGCGATGGCGGGACCAGAGGAGAAGGGGATGGCGCTCGGCGCGTTCCGCGCCCTCAATCCGCGCCCGCATGCCGTGCTCGATCCTGCCTTCACCGGCGGCGAACCGTTCTTCGATGCGCGGGATCTGGTGCAGGTCAAGTACGAGATGCTGCGCAAGGTGCGGGTGGATGGGAGTTCTGTCGCCGCGGCCGCCCGTGCCTTCGGGCTCTCCCGCCAGTCCTTCTACGCGGCGCGGGCCGCCTGGGAGGCCGAGGGGCTGCCGGGGCTGATGCCGTCCAGACCCGGGCCGCGGGGAGGCCACAAGCTGACCGGGGAGGTGGTCGCTTTCCTGGAGGAGCAGCGATCGCGCGATCCTACGCTGAGCGCCGCCCGGATGATCCCCCTCGTCGAGCGGCGCTTCGGGATCGCGGTGCATCGCCGCTCCATCGAGCGGGCGCTGGCCAGACGGTCAAAAGCGGGGGCGGGGGGGTCGCGATGAGCGGGTCCGGAGCGGATGGCGACGCCTTCACCGCGGAGTACGAGGCGTTGCGCGGGTGGGTGGTAGGCGCCGCAGATGCCGTCGCGCGCCCACCCGGGCTAGCTCCGGTGCTCCTGCACGGACTGCCGCGGTGGATAGCCGTCCGGCGGATGCGGCCCACCGAGCGGGCCGATACGGCGGAAACCGACGCGCCCCGCGCGCCGCACCCGCCTCCTGGGGATCGCGACCGGGGCCTGACGGAGGCGCTGGCGACGATGGTCGAGCATTGTCGGCGGGAGGGGATGGCATGAACCGATCGGAGCACGAGAAGGTCACCGCCGGTCACCTGGGGAGGCTGGCGTACCTGTATGTGCGGCAGAGCTCGCTGCACCAGGTGCTGGAGCATACCGAGAGCGCCGCGCGCCAGTACGCCCTGCGGGAGAGGGCGGTCGCCCTGGGGTGGCCGCCGGAGGATATCGTCGTGATCGACGAGGACCAGGGGCGCTCGGGGGCCTCCGCCACCGATCGCGCCGGGTTCCAGACCCTCGTCGCGGAGGTCGGGATGGGGAAGGTCGGGATCGTGCTGGGGCTGGAGGTATCGCGCCTGGCGCGCAACAACAGCGATTGGCACCGCCTGCTGGAGATATGCGCGCTCACCGGGACGCTGATCCTCGACGAGGATGGGGTGTACGATCCGGCCGGCTTCAACGATCGCCTGCTGCTCGGCCTCAAGGGGACGATGAGCGAGGCGGAGCTGCACGTACTCAAGGCGCGGCTCAGGGGCGGGATCCTGAGCAAGGCGAGGAGGGGTGAGCTGAAGCTGCCCCTGCCGGTCGGATTGCGGTACCGCGACGACGGCCGCGTCGTGCTCGAACCCGATCTGCAGGTCCGGGAGGCGGTGCGGCTGGTATTCGAGACGTTCCGCCGGACGGGCTCGGCCAGCGCCACGGTGAGGGCTTTCCGCGAGCAGGGGCTCGCGTTCCCCCACCGGGTCTGGTCGGGGCCGCACCGCGGCGAGGTCATCTGGCGGGAGCTCGAGCACAGCCGGGTGCTGGACCTGCTGCACCATCCGGCGTACGCGGGCGCGTTCGTCTTCGGTCGGCGCCGGACGCACAGGACGGCCGACGGGACGTGGCACGTGGCGGAACTGCCCCGGGAGCGGTGGTACGTCCTCCTCCCCGGGGCGCACGAGGGCTATATATCCTGGGACGAGTACGAGCTCAACCAGCGGAGGCTCGGGGAGAATGCCCTGACCCGAGGCGAGGACAGGTTCCACACCCCACCGCGCGAGGGGCCGGCGCTGCTACAGGGGATCGCCGTCTGCGGGCGTTGCGGCGAGCGGATGGGGGTGCGCTACCACCAGCGGAGCGGGAGGCTGGTGCCCGACTACGTGTGCCGGCGCAGGACGATCCAGCGGGGAGTGAGCCCGTGCCAGCTCGTGCCGGGCGGCGCGGTGGACGCGGCCATCGGCGAAGTGCTGGTGGCGATGGTCACCCCCAAGTCGCTGGAGCTGGCGCTGGCGGTACGCGCGGAGGTCGCCGCGCGCGCCGAGGAGGTCGAGAGGTTGAGGCGCCAGCAGGTGGAGCGGGCGCGCTACGAGGCGGACCTCGCGCAGCGCCGGTATCTGAGGGTGGACCCGGACAACCGCCTCGTGGCCGACGTGCTGGAGGCGGAATGGAACGCGAAGCTGCGCGCCCTCGCGGAGGCGCGGGAGGGGGTGGAGCGCCATCGCGGGGCGGACGGGTATCGACCCGACGAGGAGGTGCGCGATGAGATCCTGGCGCTGGCTACGGACTTCCCCAGGTTGTGGGGGGACCCGCGCACGCCGGACAGGGAGCGCAAGCGGATGGTGCGGCTGCTCATCGAGGACGTCACCCTGCTCAAGGGGGAGGGGATCGCGCTGCACGTGCGGTTCGGAGGCGGCGCGACGCGGACCCTGACGCTGCCGCGTCCCAAGTCGGCCAGCGAGTTGCGCCGGACGGATCGGGCGATCATCGGGGAGATCGATCGCCTGCTGGAGGATTACACCGACGGAGAGGTGGCCGAACTCCTCAACGGGCGCGGAGCGCGCTCGTACGAGGGCAGGGCATTCGACGGCAAGCTCATCGGCCAGCTGCGGTCCGGGCACGGCCTGGCCGACCGATACACCCGGTTGCGGGCACGGGGGCTGCTGGAGGCGGAAGAGCTCGCCCGCTCGCTGGGCGTGTGCGCCGACACGGTGAAGCGATGGCGACGCCTCGGGTTGCTCGCGGCGGAGCGCTACGACGACAACCCGCGATACCTGTATCACGCTCCCGGCGGATCCGCCCCGGTCAAATGGAAACACAAGGCTCGGCACCCCGAACCCGTACCGAGCAAAGCCGATGGAGGTGCAATATGAGACACGCTACTTCTCGTTGCCCCGCCCGGGGTTTGCGAACGCCGACTCGAAGAGGTAATAGCTG
>JAUJMI010000001.1:0-17075 GCA_030446945.1 Longimicrobium sp.
CCGGGGCGAGTGAACTCGCAGCAACAACAGCACAAAGTCCGCCTGCGCGGACTCGCGCGGCCGTCTTCTCGCTTCGACATCTGCCGCACGCACCGGCAACCCCGTAGGGGCGCGATTCATCGCCCCCGCCCTCTCCCCCACCTCGGTCGCCGCCCCACCGCACCGCACCCGTAGGCGCAGCCCGAAGTGGCTGCCCGTGCCCTCGGAATGCGCCGCGGCCCGCCTCCAGGAGTAATCGCTCCAGGAGCGAATAGATGCGCGGCTGGAACCACCGCGCTACAGGTCTTCCGGTTTGAGCCCGGTGCGTTTTGCGATTCGTGCGAGGATCCTGCCGCCGATCTCGTCGGAGTCGTGGAAGGCGAAGACGTAGTCCCCAGCCGTCGCGGGCGAGCGTCCGGTGAGACGTGCCGTCTTGGCCCTTCAACGTCCAGCCGATCCGAAGCAGCGCGCAAGAACACGCCGCGCCTTCCTGCTGGGCCAGGTGCTCACGCCGCGAGGAACGAAACGCTGAGCGGCTCCGAGGCCGCCGCGCCGTGTTCGAGCCGCTCCGCGACAACCCGTAGCGCCAACGCCTGCACTTTGGCGACGGCGGATGCGCGATCGTCGCCGTAGACCATCACGCCGGCAGCTCGGGCACCTCAGCGATCCAGCGGCCATCGTCTTCGCGCTCGATCTCGATGGTGTAGCGCATCGGCGGAACCTCTTCCCGGAGTCTGGAGAGCTCTCGATTCATCGAACATCGCCAGAAGTGCCGATGGGAGCAAGCTCGGCGAGGCCCCGCTCCGTCGTAGCATAGCGGCAGTAGTGCAGGCGGTAGGGGTCGAACTGCACGCCGAACTGCTTCCGCGCCGCGTGTGTGCGCGACTCGCCCACCCGCCGGAACACGTATGTGCCGACCACCGCCGCCAGGACGCCGAGCACAACGAGGACGACGATGACGTCGAACAGCGTAATGCCGGCGCGTCCAGGCGCCGCGCGCCGGGACGCGCTCGCTCGATGTCCTTCTCCAGCGGTGCGGGAGCCGCGGACAGCCAGGGTCGCGGCTCCCGGTGCGCCCGCGAGCCGCGAAGGAACGTTGCACACTCCCGCGCCGCGGGTCAGATTGCGGCGTTCCCCCGTTCCGGTTCCCCGGTCCCCGCGCGCGTGGCCACTCCCGCCGTTCTCGTCATCGACCCGCTCGCCGCCTCCGGCGACGCCGTGCGCGAGGCCACGCGCGAGGCGCTGGGGGAGCGCGCGCGCGTGCATCCCTGCGCCACCCTTTCCGAAGGGCTGGAGCGGCTCCGCGCGGGCGGGTGGTGCGGCGTCGTCCTCTCGCTTGACTTCCCGGCGGCCGACCTGGCGCTGGTGGAGCGCATGGTGTCCAGCGGGGTGGAGCCGGGCGCCCTGGTGCTGACCGCGTCGCGCCCCACCATGCAGCTGATGGTGGAGGCGTCGCGGCTGGGGGTGCTGGGCGTGCTGGCGGCCCCGCCTAACGTGCGCGAGCTGGCGGCCCTGCTGCGCGAAGTCTCCGACGCCGAGGAAACGGTCCCCCTGGACGTTGAGGACGCCGAGGGCGACGGCGACTCCGCGATCGGGGGGAGCCCGTCGATGCTGGAGGTGTTCCGCATGGTGGGGCGCGTGGCGCCGAGCTCGGCCACCGTGCTCATCCTGGGCGAGAGCGGGACGGGGAAGGAGCTGGTGGCGCGCGCCATCCACCGCAACAGCGAGCGCGCCGCCGGGCCGTTCGTCGCCATCAACTGCGCCGCCATCCCCGAGAACCTGCTGGAATCGGAGCTCTTCGGGCACGAGAAGGGCGCCTTCACCGGCGCCATCGCCCGCAAGATCGGCCGCTGGGAGCGCGCCCAGCGGGGGACGCTGCTGCTGGACGAGATCGGCGACATGAGCCTGGCGCTGCAGGCCAAGATCCTGCGCGCCCTGCAGGAGCGCGAGATCGAGCGCGTGGGCGGCGAGGAGCGCATCCCCGTGGACGTGCGCGTGGTGGCCGCCACGCACCGCAACCTGCGCAGCGCCATCGCCGAGGGGACCTTTCGCGAGGACCTGTACTTCCGCCTGGCGGTGGTCACGCTGGAGCTGCCGCGCCTCCGCGACCGCGGGCCGGACCTGGACCTCCTCACGCAGCACTTCGTCGCCCGGCACGCGGCGCACTACGGCCGGCCCATCCGCGCTATCGCCCGCTCCGTCTTCGAGCGTTTTCACCAGCACGACTGGCCGGGGAACATCCGCGAGCTGCGCAACGTCACCGAGCGCGCGGTGCTGATGTCGCACGGCGCGGTGCTGTTGTCGGACCACCTGCCCACGGACCAGCTCAACGCCCCCGCCCCCGGCGAGGCGGACACCGGTGCCCCGCTGGCGGGCTACTCCCCGGACCTGGACCTGGCCTCGGTGGAGCGCCTGCACATCCGCGAGGTGCTGCGGCGCGTGGGCGGCCACATGGGGCGCGCGTCGGAGGTGCTGGGGGTGCACCGCAACACCCTCACCCGCAAGGTGCGCGAGTATGGGCTGGAGGGCTCCGCTTCCCTGGTATAGTGAAGCTGCCCGATTTTGGTGCAACGGGTGTCGGCCGCAGACGAGCCCGGCAGACGCTTGGCCGCTAAAACACTGGCGATTTGCGTGGGTGGGGGATGGGCGCCGGGGGCACGGCATCTGCTATTCCTGCTCGCCGGGAATCTCGCTCACTCCGGAAAGGAACCGTCCGTGACCCTTCGACGCTCCCTCGGCGCCGCGCTCGCTTCGCTGGTCCTGCTCGCCGGCTGCACCGAGAACACCCCGCTCGCCCCGCGGGTGGACGCCGGCCGCACGCTCTCACCGCAGGACGTGACCGAGCTGCTGCACTTCGCGACGCTGCCGGACCTCTCGGGCACGCGGCGCGCGGAGAAGCGGATCAGCGCGGCCGAGGGCGGCTTCGTGGAGCTGAACGGCTTCCGCGTGGACATCCCCGCCGGCGCGCTCCCGGCCGACACGGTGGTCACCATCGACCTCCCCACCGATCCGGCGCTGGCCCAGCGCGTGGTGGCGGAGTTCGGGCCGCACGGCATCCGGTTCAACACCCCGGTCACCCTCCGCTTCCCGCTCACGGGCGTGTCGCTCAACGGCAGCCCCATCGAGGTGGCGCGCTGGGAGAACGGCGGGTGGACCTCGCTGGGCGGCAGCGTCGACGCGCTCGGCACGGTGCTTTCCGGGACGACGCCGCACTTCTCGGCGTACGGCGGCAAGTACGTCATGGCCGGCGGCTGACCGCCGGCCCCTTCCTCTCCACAGGTCAAAGTGTCCCGGCCCGCAGCGCAGCTGCTGGTGGAGCGTGCGCTCGCGCTCGTTCCGCTTGGCGACGAGTTTCTCCCCCTGAGCGACGCCCTCATCGGCGCCTCGCACACGGACCGGGAGAAGCTCTGGGCGCGCTCCGGGGCGTACTCCACGGTGGGAAAGCGGGTGCTGGACGCGGACCGCCTGGCCTCGCTGGTCCCCGCCGTCGTCACCCGCGCGCAGGAGCGGATGGAGCGCCTGTTCGCCCTTGTGATCGAGGCGGTGCGCCTGCAGGGCGAGGGAGACGCGGCCGGCGCGGCGCGCGCGCTGGTGCGAGCCGGCGAGGTGGAGGAGGGGGAGCGGAGACTCGAGCAGGCGCAGCAGATCTACTCGCTGGCGCTGGAGGTGTCGCGCGACCTGCGGGACAAGGGGCCCGAGATCCTGGCGCTGCGGCGGCTGGGGCGCAGCTCGCGCGCGGCCGGGCGGCTGGAAGAGGCGTGGGAGTGGTACCAGCGCAGCCTGCGGCTGAGTGAGGCCCAGGGCGACGAGACGGGACAGGCCATCGCGTGCCAGGGGCTGGGCAACGTGTGCGACGGCCGCGGCGAGCGCCCCGAGGCCCGCGCCTGGTACGAGCGCGGTCTGGAGATCGCCCGCCGGCTGGACGACCCATCGGTGGAGTGGCCGTTCTACACCAACCTTTCCGTGCTGGCGATGCTGGAGGGGAAGCTTCCCCTGGCCGAGCGGCTGCTGGAGCGCGCCCGCGAGCGGATCGAGGCCGCGGGTGCCGAGGACCCCCTCCTATTCTGGCTCAACAACCGCGGCCTCCTCCTGCTGGAGTGCGGCGAAGAGGTGGCCGCGGAGGGCGTCTTCCGCGAGGCGCTGGCACGCGGGCCCGAGGCGGACTGGGAGGTCACGCTGCGGGTGAACCTGGGCGGCGCCCTGGTGACGCAGGACCGCCTCCTGGAAGCGCAGGACGAGGCCCGCCGCGCCGAGGAGATCGCCATCCTCAACCGCTTCGTCCCGGACCTGGTGGACGTCTACCTGCTGCTGGGCTCGGTGGCGCGCGCGCAGCGGGACGAGGAGGGCTTCGTGTTTTACGAGCAGGCGTTGCGGGTGTGCCGCGAGCGGGGGTTGCCGCGCAAGACGGAGGCGGCGATTCTGCACGACTACGGTCTCCTGCACGCGCGCTGCAACCGCCCCTCCGAGGCTCGCGCGTACCTGGACGCGGCCGGCGAGGTCTACCGCGCCCTCGGCTTCGCCCCCGAGCTCGCCCGCCTCGCCGCCGATCTGGAGGAGATCGGAGCGGTGGGTTGAGGCGTACGCCGCAAGACATCGTAGGGGCGCGATTCATCGCGCCCGTGGCCGGCCGTGCGCCGGAAACAGCGGGCCCACACAGAGACACGGAGGCACAGAGAGAGAAGAACATCTCTCCGTGCCTCTGCTTTTTCGCGTCTTCGCGTGAGGACCCGCCGTTCGTCAGGCGACCTGCTTCATCAGCGCCAGGATCTCGCGCAGGGTGCTCTCGCCGCGGTCGCGGGCGTACCAGCGGCGCACGTCGCGGTAGATCTCGGCCAGGGGGCGCAGGCCAGCCTTCTTCTCCCGCAGCACCATCTCCTGCAGCTCCGCCGGGCGCGGTCCCCACTGGCCCACGGGGCGGAAGTCACGGTCGAGGACCACGGCGAGCGGAATCGAGCGCGCGCCGCTGGTGAGATGGCGGTCAATCAGTTCCGGCTTCTCATCGCGCTTCACCACGCGCACCTGCATACCCGGCGCCGTCTCGGCCAGCCTCGCGATCACGGGGACGGTGTTCGAAGCGTCGCCGCACCAGTCCTCCGAGATGATCAGCAGCTTCCAGCCGTCCCCCAGCGCGGCGGCCTCCTCGGCGGCCCAGGCGGGGACCACGGCGCGGCTGTCGACGGCGAGCCACAGGTCGCGGTGCTCGCGCACTTCGCTGCCCAGGTAGTCGCCCCAGGTGAACGCCCCGTTCCAGAACGCCCGGTAGTCCAGGTCGGTCATCTTCATGCCCTCCAATCAGATGGGCGGAGCCGAGGAGGCTCCGCGCGCCCCGGTACACCGGAGGCGCACCCGAAGGTAGCGGAGGCGTCAAGCGGGGGGGCACTGGCTCCCCTTTTGCACCGAGCCGGACGCTCGCCGCGACCTGCGGCCGATTCCGCCTCCTTCAACACAGGATGGTATGATTACCAAGCAAGACCTCGAGAGGCTGATCTCCCGCGAGCCGGGCGGGCGCCCCGTGATCTCGCTCTTCCTCGACATGTCGGTCAACCACAACAACAAGCGTCAGTGGGACGTCTTCCTGAGCCAGAAGCGCGCCCAGCTCGAGGAGATTGAGCCGGAGCTGATCGCGCGCGAAGGCCCGGCGGTGGACGACCTGACGGACCGCATCCGCTCGTGGATCGCGGACGACTTCGACCAGTCGAACCGCGGCGTGGTGATCTACGCCGAGGTGGGCGGCGACTACTTCGAGGCGATGCAGTTTCCCGTCCCGGTCCAGAACCGTATGGTGGTGAACGACCGCCCCATGGTGGGGCCGCTGGCACAGGTGCTGGAGAGCTATCACCACTACGGCGTCATCCTGCTGGACCGCGAGCACGTCCGCATCCTGAGCGTGTACCTGGGGTCGCTGCTGGACGAGATCGAGCGCCATGGCGAGCCGCTCCCGGTCAACAGCCACGTCAAGGCCGGCGGATACTCGCAGTCGCGCATCCAGCGCCGCAAGGCGGAGGAGATGCGGCACTTCTTCAAGGACTTCGCCGCCGAGGTGGAGGAGTTCGTCGCTCGCTACCACCCGCAGGACCTGGTGCTGCTGGGGACCGAGGAGAATACGGCCAAGTTCCGCGAGTTCCTCCCCGACTCCATCCTGCAGCGCATCGTCCACACCGGCAACATGTGGGTGGACGAGCCCGCCGCGGGGGTGATGGAGAAGCTGGAACCGCTCCTGCGCGCCGACCTGGAGCGCCACAACCGCGAGGTGGTGGAGCAGCTCAAGGACCGCGTGGCCCACGACTACCTCGCCACCGCAGGCTTCCAGGGGACGCTGACCGCGCTCCAGGAGGGGAAGGTGGACACGCTGGTCCTCGCCTCCGACCACCGGCAGGACGGCGTCCGCTGCGGCCAGTGCGGCTTCGTCTTCGCGCGCGAGATGAAGACGTGCCCGTACGACGGCTCCTCCACGCTGGAAGGGGTGGACGTGGTGGAGGAGATGGTGAGGATGGCGGAAGGGCAGGGGGTGCAGATCGCCTTCGCCGCCGCCGCCGAGGTGCAGGAGCTCAAGGGCGCAGGCGCGCTGCTCCGCTTCTGAGCCCGCGTGACGGCGAACGCGGGGCCCGGGGACGAGCGTCTCCGGGCCACGCACTTCTGCCCGGTGCTTGACAACTGTAACACGGCGCCGCTACGTTCGCCTCTCACCTCCCCTTCCTTCCGGTCCCAACCCCCCATGTCCGCAGCCATGCTGGACGAGGCCGGGCGCGAGCGCCTGCGGGCTGAGCTGGAGTCCGTGGGCGGCGTCCGCCGCGCGGTGGTCGACGGCGGTTCGTCCCCCTCCGTGTACCTGATCTGCGAGCGCGGCGACGGCGGCCCCATCGACGCGCTTGCCCGCGGCATCCTTGCGCGCGAGGGCTTCGTGGATGCCGACGTGCAGCTCGCCTTCGTCCCCACCGCCGAGCCGCGCCGCCGCGTGCGTTTCGTCTCCGTGCGCCTGACGCAGCCGCGTCCCGGCCGCGCTATCGCCGAGGTGGTGTTGGACTGGGCGGGGGAGTCGTTCCGCCGGCAGGTGGAGGGGGAGGGCGGCGCCGCGCTGGAGCTGCGGCTGGCGGCGCTCGCGACTCTCCGCTCGCTGCACGCGATTCTGGGAGGCCGCGTCGAGTTCGAGCTCGTGGGCATCAAGGGCTTCCGCGCCTTCGACGCCGACGTGGTGGTGGCGGTCCTTCGCGGCGGGACTCCGGACGGCCGCACGCTGATCGGTGCCGCCCTCGGCACCGATAACCTCCACCACTCCGCTTCGCTGGCCGTCCTCAATGCCACCAACCGCATCCTGGGGAATTATCTGGTGCAGGCGCAGGATTGAGGGGGCTGGGGTTCGGGGCGGTGAAGCCCTGGTGAATTCCTGGTGAAGCCTTGGGCCCGGCGGTTGAAACCGCTGCAACAACCGCGGGAAGCCTGCCTTCGCAGGCCTCGGTGAGCGGGATCGGTGCGGGAGGCAGGGTCCGGGCGCTGCATCACCGGGGGTGAAGTGAATCCCCCCGCTGGAACCACGGGAAGACCGCTGAAGCGGCCTCGGGTGCGCCGGGGTGCGGTGCACGCCCGTGACATGGGCGCGATGGATCGCGCCCGCACGAGATCGGCGCGGTCCGCAGGCTGTCGCCCCCTCTCTCGATAACAGAGGCGCAGCCTCTCCTGTTATCGGGAGAGGGGGCAGCGAGGAACGAGCGGGGGTGAGGGCCCTCCGCCTCACCACCCGCCCCTTGCGTACCACCCTGCGGTGCTAAAAATTTGACCGCCTGATGGAACCGTGCTGGCCTGTGTCTTGTACGCAGAGGAACGCCTCCAAACCGGAGCACCTCCGCGCCGCCGCCAGGGCCGCGCGCACACCCGCCGCGACGAGCGCAGATGGCCCGCGATCCCCGACGTTCCGACGACCCCCGCCGCGCAGCGCGCCTCACATTCCTGCGCAGCGCCGTGGCGGGGCTGGTCCTTCCCGTGCTGGCCGGCGGCTTCATGCTGCAGCGCCAGGGCAACGACGGCGAGCGCCTCTTCTACGAGGTGCTCAGCCGCATCGCGACGCGCGGGGTGGACTCGATCCCGGAAGATTCGCTGTACGAAAAGGCGGCGCGCGGGCTGCTGCGCAGCATCGGCGACCCCTACGCGGAGCTGTACACGCCGCGCGAGCTGGCGGCCTTCCAGCGCGAGGGGCTGCGCAACGGCTACGGCGGGCTGGGGATGCTGCTGGAGCGCGTGCGCGACACCACCGTCATCACCCGCGTCTACCCCGGCAACCCCGCCGCCACCGCGGGGGTCCGCGTGGGCGACCGGGTGCTCGCGGTCGAGGGGCACCGCGTCATCGGGCTGCCGCTGGACAGCGTGACTTCGCGCGTGCTCGGGCCTCCGGGGACGCCGGTGCGCGTCACCTTCATGCGCCCCGGCGAGCAGCCGGTGGTGCGCGAGGTGAGGCGCGCCATCGTGCGCATCCCGGTGGTGCCGTATGCGACCGTGCTGGAGGGCGGCGTCGGATACCTGCCGCTCGACCGCTTCAGCGAGGCGTCGGCCGAGGAGGTCACGCGCGCGGTTTCGGCGTTGCGTGCGGGCGGGGCGAAGTCGCTGATCCTGGACTTGCGCGGCAACGGCGGCGGCAGCCTGGAGCAGTCGATCCGCATCTCCAATCTCTTCCTGGCGCGCGGGCAGGAGATTCTCCAGGTGCGCTACCGCGACCGGCCCGCCGAGGTGTACCGCGCCGAAGGCGGCCCGCTCGCTTCCGGCGAGCCGATCGTGGTGCTGACCGACGCCGGCTCGGCCTCCGCCTCGGAGATCGTGGCGGGGGCGCTGCAGGACCACGACCGCGCGGTGGTGATCGGCACGCCGTCGTTCGGCAAGGGGCTGGTGCAGGAGCTCTTCCCCCTGCCGGAGGGCTACGCTCTCAAGCTGACCACCGCGAAGTGGTTCACGCCGAGCGGGCGCTCCATCCAGCGCGAGCGGCGCATGTCGGAGACGGGGCGCTTCCTTCCGGACACCTTGCCGCCCTCCGACTCCGCGCTTTCGCGCCTCCCCGAGTTCCGTTCGGACGCGGGGCGGATCGTGCGCGGCGGGGGCGGCATCACCCCCGACCTGGTGGTGCGGCCGGACACGCTGGGCGGCGGCGAGCGGGCGCTGGTGCAGGCGCTCACCGGGCGCGCCTCGCTGATCAACGAGGTGCTCACCGAGCTCAGCCTGGGGTGGGCGCGCGCCGGCGTGCAGCGCGGCTTCACGGTGACGCCCGAGTGGCGCGAGGCCTTGTTCCAGCGCCTCGCGGCCCGCGGCGCGCCGGTGGACCGGGCGGTGTGGAACGCGGGGCTCCCGCTGATCGACCGGCTGATCGCCGACCGCGTGACCTCGCTGGCGCTGGGGGAGGAGGCGTCGTTCCTCCTCACGGTGCCGCGCGATAACCAGCTTCAGGCGGCGCTGCGGGTGCTGCGCGGGGCGCGCACCCAGCAGGAGGCACTCGCCCGCGTCCCCGGCGCAACCGGCGGCGGGCGCTGACGCGGTAATCCACGGGGGCCGGCCGGAGCGGCGCGGCCCGTCCCACACTCCCTCCAGGAGCGACCGAGTGAAGAGCAGATCGGGAATGGCAGCGGGCGCCGCCCTGGCGCTTGCCGCCGCGCCGGTGCTTGCGCAGGCCCCGCGCGCCGCGGGCGAGGGGCCGGCCCGCCACGCGCCGCGCCCCACCACCACCGCCATCACGCGCGACGACGCCATGACGCGCGTCTACGTCCTGGCCGACGACTCGATGATGGGCCGCGACGCCGGCACGCGCGGCAACGTGATGGGGACCGACTACATCGCCGCCGAGGCGCGGCGCATCGGGCTTCGGCCGGCGGGGGAGAACGGCACCTTCTTCCAAACCGTGCCGATGGTGCGCCGCACGGTGGACCCGCAGTCGTCGCTCACCCCGCGGGGCGGCAACCCGCTCAAGCTGTGGGAAGACTTCGCGCCGCTGCCGCAGGTCGAGGGCTTCTTCGACGTCGCCCCCACGCTCGCCGCGCAGGCCGCGCCCGTGGTGTACGGGGGGCGCTGGGGCGACTCCGCGGCGCTCACGCCCGAGCAGGCGCGCGGGCGCTTCGTCGTTTTCTCGGCCCCCATGGCCCCCAACGGCCGCCCCGACTTCCGCATCTGGATGCAGGGGCCGATGACGCGCTACGCCGGCGCGGCCGGCATCGCCATCGCCACGCTGGACGCGTCGCCGCCGCCCTTTGTAAACTTCCTGCGCGAGGAACAGCTGGTACTTCCCGAGGAGCCGGGGCAACGTGGCGGTCCCCCGGCGATGCTGGTAACCTCGATCGCGGCGGAGCGGCTCCTCGGGGCGCCGCTCACCTCACTGCGGCCCGGCGCCGCGGCGGCGGGCGGGCGCACCGTGACCGGCGGCTTCCGTCCGCTGGAGCAGCGCACGGCGTTTCCGGCGCGCAACGTGGTGGCGATCCTCCCCGGCACCGACGCGCGGCTGCGCGGGCAGTACGTGGCCATCGGCGCGCACAACGACCACGTGGGGATCGCCGAGCACGCGGAGGACCACGACTCGGTGCGCGTCTACGACCGCCTCTTCCGCCGCGGCGGCGCGGAGGAGCAGCCCAGGGAGCTGAGCGCGGCCGAGACGGCGCAGCTGCGCGCGGGGATCGACTCGCTGCGGAGGATCCGCCCGGCGCGCCGCGACTCAATCTTCAACGGCGCGGACGACGACGCCTCCGGCACCGCCGCCGTCCTGGAGATCGCGCAGCAGATGGCCGCAAAGCCGCCGCGCCGCTCGGTCCTCTTCGTCTGGCACACGGCAGAGGAGAAAGGTCTCTTCGGCTCGCAGCACTTCACCGAGCACCCCACGGTGCCGCGCGACTCCATCGTGGCGCAGCTGAACATCGACATGGTGGGCCGCGGCCGCGCGGACGACGTAGAGCGCGGCGGTGGCCCCGGCTATCTTCAGCTCGTGGGCTCGCGCCGGCTCTCCACGCAACTGGGCGACCTGGTGGAGGAGGTGAACCGCACGGGCAGCCACGGCTTCACCTTCGACTACTCGATGGACGCCGACAAGCATGAGGCGAACATCTACTGCCGGAGCGACCACTACAACTACGCCCGCTGGGGGATCCCGGTGACTTTCTTCACCACCGGGGGCCACGCGGACTACCACATGGTGACGGACGAGCCGCAGTACGTGGATTTCGACAAGCTCGTGCGCGTGAGCCGCTTCATCGGCTCCGTCGCAGAGGCCGTCGCCAACCGCGACGCGCGCCCGGTGGTCGACAAGCCCAAGCCCGACCCCTACGGCCGCTGCAAGCAGTAGCCGCGGAGCGGAACCTGCGATCCCGGCCGCCGGAAAGATCCGGCGGCCGGTTTGTGCGGGGGATGGGTTCCGGCGGTTGAAACCGCGGCAACAACCGCGGGAAGCCTGCCTTCGCAGACTCCGGGGGCAGGATCGGTGCGGGGGGCGGGCACCGGCGCTGGATCGCCGGGGGCTGAAGCCCCGGCTGCAACCACGGGAAGGCCGCTGAAGTGGTCTCGAGTGCCGCGGAGGGCGGTGCACGCGCGCGACACGGGCGCGATGAATCGCGCCCCCACCAGATCTGTGCGATCCCGCGGGCAGTCGAGTGTAACGAGACGGGGGTGAGGGCATTGCCACAAGAACGCGAGTACGTCCTGGGCACCGGCGACGACGAGCTGACGCGGCTCGGGTTCCAGCACGCGGTGTGGAGCGGGTACGCGGCCGAAGCTTGGGAGGCGGCCGGGTTCGGGCCCGGGCAGCGGATCCTGGACGTGGGGTGCGGGCCCGGATACGCGTCGTTCGACCTCGCGCGCCTCGTGGGGCCCGCGGGCCACGTGCACGGGATCGACCTCTCCGCGCGCTTCATCCGCCACCTGCGGGGGGAGATCGCCGCGCGCGGCATCCCCAACGTCACCGCCGAGGAGGGCGACCTGACCACGGCGCCCCTCCCCGCGGATTCCTTCCACGGGGCGTACGCGCGCTGGGTGCTCTGCTTCGTACCCGACCCGGAGGCGGCGGTGCGGGCGGTGGCGCGTGCGCTGCGGCCCGGCGGCGCCTTCGCGGTGCAGGACTACTCGCAGTACGATGCCGTCCAGATCGCGCCCGAGGACCCGGCGTTCGCGCGGATCTTCCCCGCCGTGGTGCGGGCGTGGTGCGAGCGAGGCGGCGATCCCAATGTGGGCGCGGCGCTCCCCGCGATGATGGAGCGGTGCGGGCTGGCGGTGACGCACATCCGCCCCATCCGGCGCATCGGGCGGCCGGGGACGGCGTTCTGGCAGTGGCCGCGGAGGTTCTTCGACAACTTCCTCCCCACGCTGGTGGACGCCGGCCTGCTGAGCGCGGACGGGCTGGCGGAGTTCGACGCGCGCTGGAAGGAATGGGAGAGGCTCCCCGGCGCCTTCTTCGCGTCGCCGCCGATGGTAGAGGTGGTGGGGGTAAAGCGTTGATGGCCCGGCTCATGCATCGCGCCGCGCCCGATCGCGAACGGAACCCGAAGAGGAGGATGCGAACGTGGCCAGTCTCTGGCGAAAGCTTCTATGGATGGTGGTCGGCACCGCGGCGTCCAAGGTGGTGAGGAGCCGCACCCGCAAGGCGATGCACAACGAGTACGGCGCGCCCCGCCTTCCATACCGCGTCCGCCGCCGCAGCGGGCTGGGCACCGCCATCGTCCTGGCGGCGGGGACCGGCGCCCTCATGGCCCTCGCCGACGTGCTGAGCGAGCAGGGCAAGGACGCCGCCCGGGCTCGCTGAGGGCAGGCGAGCAGACTCGCCGCAACGAAAGCACAAAGTCCGCCTTCGCGGACTCGTTCCCTGGCCCGGGTGCCGAGGGCGCGAGTCCCGCAGGCGGACTTTGTGCCGTTGTTGCCGTGGGTTCACCCGGGCCCCTAACTTCCCCGCATGCGAATCGTCCTTCAGCGCGTGTCGCGCGCCCGCGTCACCGTCGAGGGGCGCACCACCGGCGAGATCGGCCGCGGGCTCCTCCTCCTGGTCGGGTTCACCGAGGTGGATGGGGAGGAGGCGCTCGCGTGGATGGCGGACAAGGTGGTGGGGCTGCGCATCTTTCCTGACGAAGAAGCGAAGATGAACCGCTCGCTGGAGGAAGCGGACGGAGCGCTGCTGGTGGTGTCGCAGTTCACGCTCTACGGCGACGCACGCAAGGGAAGGCGACCGTCTTTCGTGGATGCCGCGCGCCCCGAGACCGCAATCCCGCTGTACGAGCGTTTCCTGGCGCTGCTGCGCGCCACCGGCCGCCCGGTCCAGACGGGCGAGTTCGGCGCGATGATGGAGGTGGAGCTGGTCAACGAAGGTCCCGTAACCCTGGTTCTGGAACGCTGATCCCGATGTCCGACTCGCCCCGCATCGTCCTTGCGTCGCAGTCCCCCCGCCGCGCCGAGCTGATCGGACGGCTGGGGCTGGCCTTCGACACCATCCCCGCCGACCTGGACGAGAGCTACCGCGACGGCGAGACGCCCCCCGAGCACGCCGAACGCCTGGCGCGCGACAAGGCGCAGCACGTCGCCGCGTCCAACCCGGACGCGCTGGTGGTGGGCTCGGACACCATCGTGGTGGTCGATGGAGACGTGCTCGGCAAGCCGCGCGACACGGCGCAGGCGGTGCAGATGCTGACGCGGCTCGCAGGGCGGGAGCACGAGGTGTGCACCGGGATCGCGGTGGTGCAGGGCGGACGCGTGGAGAGCGGGCTGGAGCGCGTCCGCGTCCGCTTCCGCGCGCTGGACCGCCGCGCGTGCGAGGAGTACGTCGCCACCGGCGAGCCGATGGACAAGGCGGGAGCGTACGGCATCCAGGGCTTCGGCAGCGCGCTGGTGGAGGGGATCGGGGGTGACTACTTCGCCGTGATGGGGCTTCCCGTGGTGCACATGCTGAAGCTGTTCGAGCGCTTCGGCTGGCGCTACGCCTTCGGCGAGCTGCGGCGCGGGTAACGCGATGCCGATCCGATGCGCGGTGGCGGCCCGCTTCATCACGGAGCTGCGCGCGTGGCGCTGAGCTCGCCCGCGTGCCTGCGCGGCAGGGCCGGCGCGGAGCGCTTCCCGTGCCCTTGCTGCAGCCACCTCGTCTTCGGCGCCGCGCCGGGGTCGCACGAGATCTGCCCCGTCTGCTTCTGGGAGGATGACGCCGCGCAGCTCCGCGATCCGACGACCCGCGGCGCGAACGCGGTCACTCTGGCGGAAGCGCAGCGCAATTTCGCGGAGATGGGCGCGTGCGAGGCGCGCGTGGCCGGCTTCGTCCGCCCGCCCGCCGCCGACGAGCCGCGCGATCCGCTCTGGCGTCCGGTCGACCCGAAGCGCGACGCTCTGGCGCACGACGAGACCCCGTGTTACTGGCGCACCTCATCCTCCACCCGCGCATCCACATGATCCTGGCGATCGACGAAGGGACGACCGGCGTTACCTGTCTGGTGATCGACGTGGAGGGGCGGGTGAGGGGGCGGGGGTACAGCGAGTTCGGCCAGCACTTCCCGCGGCCGGGGTGGGTGGAGCACGATGCGGAGGAGATCTGGGATACGACGCGCCGCGTGGCCGACACCGCCATCGCGGACGCCGGGATGGCGACGGAGGGGCTCGCCGGGATCGGGATCACCAACCAGCGCGAGACGATCGTGCTGTGGGACCGCGCCACCGGCCGCCCCCTGCACCGCGCCCTCGTGTGGCAGGACGGCCGCACCGCCGACGTGTGCCGCGCCTTCAAGGATGCGGGGCACGAGGAGGACGTCCGCGCGCGCACCGGGCTGGTGATCGACCCGTACTTCAGCGGCACCAAGCTGTCGTGGCTCCTGGACAACGTCCCCGACGCGCGTCGGCGCGCCGAGGCGGGGGAGCTGGCCGCGGGGACCATCGACAGCTGGCTGGTCTGGAAGCTCACGGGCGGCCGCCTGCACCTGACCGACCCCACCAACGCGTCGCGCACGCTCCTGTACTCGCTCGACGATGGCGCGTGGGACCCGGCGATGCTCGATCTGTTCGGCGTCCCGGCGGCGGTGCTCCCGCAGGTGCGCCCCTCCAGCGAGGTGTACGGCACTACCTCAGGCGACGCGTTCGGGGGCGAGGTCCCCATCGCGGGGATCGCGGGGGACCAGCAGGCGGCGCTCTTTGGCCACGGCTGCTGGACGGCGGGGGAGGGGAAGAACACGTACGGCACGGGCGCCTTCCTCCTGGTGAACACCGGCGGGGAGCGCGTGGCGTCCAAGCACGGGATGCTGACCACCGCCGCCTGCGGTGCGCGCGGCGAGCGCGCGTTTGCGCTGGAGGGCTCCATCTTCATCGCGGGGGCCGCCGTGCAGTGGCTGCGCGACGGCCTCGGCATCGTGGAGCACGCCGAGGAGACGGACGCGCTGGCCCGCTCGCTCGAAAGCAACGACGGCGTGTACTTCGTCCCGGCGTTCACCGGGCTGGGCGCGCCGCACTGGGAGCCGCGGGCGCGAGGCACGCTCTTCGGCCTCACGCGGGGGAGCACGCGGGCACACCTGGCGCGCGCCGCTCTCGAAGCGATGGCCTACTCCACCGCCGACGTGGTGCAGGCGATGCAGGCCGACGCCGGCGTTACGCTCGCGGAGCTGCGGGTGGACGGCGGCGCCACCTCCAACGACTGGCTGATGCAGTACCAGGCGGACGTTCTGGGCGTCCCCGTGCGGCGCCCCGCGATGGTGGAGGTGACGGCGCGCGGCGCGGCGGGGCTCGCGGGCCTGGCGACGGGGGTGTGGCGCACGCCGGAGGAGCTGGACGCGGCGCGCCCCCAGGAGACGGTGTTCACCCCGGCCGCGGACGACGACGCGCGCGGGGAATGGCAGCGCGGATGGCGCCGGGCGGTGGGCGCGGCGCGCGCGTGGGCCGCAACGGAGGAGAAATCGTGAACCACCTGATGCTCTGCCTGTGCCTTTCCATGGGCACCGGCCCGGAGACCCCCGCGGACCGCTTCTTCGCGGAAGACAAGCTGAAGCACTTCGCGGTCTCCTTCGTCTTCACCAGCCTGGCCTCCAGCGGCGCGCGGGCGGCCGGCCTGGGGCGCACCCCCAGCCTCGCCACCGGCGCCACAGCGGGGATGGGGATCGGCATCGCCAAGGAGCTGCGCGACCGCCGCTCCCCCGAGAGCGGCACTGCCTCGCTGTACGACCTCGCCTGGGACGCGATCGGCGTGGGCACCGCGACCGTGCTGGTGGCCCAGGCCCGGTGACCGTTACCGAGGTCTCAGCGCGCCTCGGCATTTCCGGCCAGACCACGGAGGCGCGCGCCCGGCTGCTGGAGCGCACCCCCCGCTGGCGGCGCGCGAGCGCGCTCAAGGAGCTGGCGCGGTGGCTGCTGGCGCCCGTCGTCTTCTTCATCCCGCCGCACCTCCCGTGGGTGCTGCTGGTGCTGGGCCTGGGCGCCTTTCGCGCGTTCGGCCGCCGGCGCGAGCATCGCACGCTGCTCTGGCTGCACGGCCCCTGCCCCAGGTGCGGCACCGTCCAGGAGTTCGCCGAGCTCGGCCGCCTGCGCGATCCGCACATGGCGCAGTGCGCGAGCTGCCGATGGTCGGTGCGGGCGGAGGTCGCGCGCCGGGTGGTGGGGTAAAGGAGGGGCGCTGGCGTGCGTTGGCGCGCAGGTGCACGCGGCCGCGCAGGGGCGGGCACGGGCAACCACGCCGGGCGGCCCGTACGAGGTTAGGTGCGGAGGGGCGGGGACCCGGTGGGGGCGACGGTGGGCAGACACGCAGGTCTGCCCCTGCGGGATATGTGTGAAGAGCGGCGGGGGGAGGCGGGCGGAGGGCGGGCGCGATGAATCGCGCCCCTACGGGACGGTTGTGCAGGCGGATGGCGGTGTGAGGCGCGGGCGCGATGAATCGTTTCCCTACGAGGCGCCCGGCCAGCGGCAGTGAGGAACGAGCGCGGGTGAGGGCAAAACGCCCCGTCCTCCACTCGCGGGAGGACGGGGCGTTTCATGCGGGCCATAACGGGGGATCAGGACGCCCCGAAGTTGTCCCGGTTGTCCACGATCTCGGCGTTGCGGCGGGCGCTCTGCAGCCAGCGCTCGATCGTGCCCTGCTGCATCTGGTAGCTCACGCTGGCGCGCTGCTGCTCCTTCTGCGCCTCCCACGCCTTGCG
>JAUJMI010000001.1:17175-31405 GCA_030446945.1 Longimicrobium sp.
CCCGCTTCTTCCGCACGATCAGGTCGCGGCGGATCTGCGGAGTCGCCTCGGCCAGCGTCATGCGGCCCTTGGGCGCGTAGCTCTCCAGTTGGAGCACGTACAGCGCGTTGTCGTTCTCCAGGACGTCGCTCAGCACCGGCTTGCCGTCCTCGCTCTCACCGGGGTTGGCCGCCCAGTCCAGCGCGTCCTGCGCCGGACCCACGCCGGGGATCACCGGGAGCGACTCGGTCACCGTCACGCCGCGGCGCAGGGTGGCCCCCACGGAGCGGGCCGCACGGTCCATCCCGCGGCTCTCCGCCAGGTTGCGCAGCGAGTCGGCGCGGGCATCCAGCTTGGCCAGCTCCTCCTCGGACTTGCCGATGGGGAGGAGGATGTGGCGCGCCTTCACCTGGTCGCCCGTGCGCTCCTGCACCTGGATCAGGTGCAGCCCGAACTGCGTCTCCACCGGCTGCGAGATCTCGCCCACCGGGAGCGAGAAGGCGGCCGAGTCGAACGCGCCCACCATCTGCCCGCGGCCAAAGGTGCCCAGGTCGCCGCCCTTTTGGGCGCTGCCGGGGTCCTGGCTCTCGCGCGCCGCCACGGCCGCGAAGTCGCCGCCGCCCACCAGCTCCTGGCGGATGCGCAGCGCGTTCTGGACCGCCGCCTGGCGGTCCGCGTCGGTCAGCGTCTTGGGGATGTACGCCACCGTCAGGCGCGCGGTGCGCGGACGCTCGAAGCGGTCCGGGTTCTCCCGGAAGAAGTCGCGCACCTCCGCGTCGGTCACGTTCACCTGGCCGGGGGCCAGCCTGGTGAGGTCGAGCGAGACGTACTCGACGGTGGCGCGCTCGTTCTGGTCCTGATACGCACGCCACAGCTCCGCATCCGTCACCCGCGTGCCGGCGGCGAGCTGCCGCTGGAGCTTCATGCGCGGCAGCATGGCGCGGTAGTAGCCTTCGATCTGCGCCAGCAGCTCGTCGCTCGCCTGCGGGCTCGCCAGGAACGACTGGTACTTGCGGATGTCGAACTGCCCGTTCGTCTGGAAGATCTCCTGCTGCGAAATCTGCGGGTGCGGGAAGGCCCTCGCCGCAAGCACGATCTCGCCGTCGGTCACGTTGATCCCGCGGCGTTCCATCTCCTGGCGCAGCAGGGCGTCGGTCACCAGCTCGTCCCAGGCGCGCTCGCGGATCTGGCGCTGCTCTTCCGGCGTCATGCGCGTGCTGCCGGACTGCTGCGCCTGCTGCGTGAGCGACTCCACCGCGTTCTGGTACGCCTGTACCGTGATCGGCTCCCCGTTCACGCTCCCCAGCTCGTTGGGCGCGGTCTGGCCGGTCTCGGCGATGATCCCCCAGACCATGAAGAGGAGGAAGAACACGACCGTGGGAAAGATGATGAACTTTCCGGCCTTGCTGCGGATAAACTCCATCATGTGGGCGTCAAACTCCGGAAGTGCGCCGCGAGGCCGCGGCGGAAGCGTGTGGTTTGCGAGCGTGCCGTGGACCGCCTGGCGGGCGAAAGTGAAGGCCGCAAAGATACTTACCCCGGCCATTCGCCGCAACCCGTGCCCCCGCGTACCCCGCACGGCCGCGCGAGTTGCCGTTGACCCATGGTGCCGCGAGGCTTAAGTTGCGTTCCCTGACCCGAAAACCTGCCCGCACCACCCCTCCCAGGCACGAGCCGCCATGCCCGACATCTCGCCCGAGCTTGCCGCCCGGATCGAGCAGCTGAGGAGCAGCCACGACAACAACCCGGCACGCTTCTTCATGCCTCTCGCGTCCGCGTACCGCGAAGCGGGCGATCTGGCGCGGGCCGAAGAGCTGCTGCGCGAGAACCTGAAGCGGCACCCCGGCTACCTCAGCGCGCACGTCCTGCTGGGGCGCTGCCTGGCGGACCGGGGCGCGACGGAGGAGGCGCGCAACGAGTTCGGCTACGTCCTCTCCATCGACCCGCAGAACCTGATCGCCCTGCGCACGCTGGGCGAGATGGCCGCCGCCGGAGGCGATCCGGCCGCGGCGCGCCGCTGGTACGGCGAGCTGCTGGCCGTCGACCCCATGAGCGCCGAGGCGCGCCAGGCGCTGGAAGCGCTCGACTCCCCCCCCGCCGCTTCCCCGGCTGCCGACTCGGCGGGCGGATGGGACCCGTTCGAGCACGGCGGCGTCGCAGCGCCGGGCCCCGTGGATCCGTCTTCCGGCGGCCCCGCGCCGGCCTACGGCGAGACGCGCATCGACGAGACGAAGTTCGAGGAGCCGGAGCTGATGGATGCGCCGGGCTTCGACGTGCCCCCGACGCTGGAGCCGTCGCCGGAGCTGGGCTTCGGCGCCGTGAACCTCCCGCCCGCCTCCACCTCCGCGGAGGACCCCGCCGCCGACCTGTCCGGCTGGGGCGACGTGAGCCTGGACGAGCGCTTCGAGTCTGCCGCCGCGGCGCCGGACGCGCTGGCCTTCGGCACGGTGGAGCTGTCTGATGACTGGAGCAGCGCGCCCGCCGAGCCGCAGCCCGCGGCGGAGGCCGGGTGGGGCACCCTCAACGACGCCCCGGACGAGCCGGTCGAGCTGCGCTCCTTCCACGACGAGGACGCCGTCGGTGAGGACGAGGTGGAGATGGTCACCGAGACGATGGCGGAGCTGTACTACCGCCAGGGCTTCGTGGATCGCGCCGCCGACGTGTACCGCGAGCTGGTCGCGCGCCGCGGCCACGAGCCCGCCCTCATCGGCCGCCTCGCCGAGCTGGAGACGGAGCTCCGCAACCCCGCCGCCGTGCCGCACGAGCCGGCCCCGGTGCAGGAGGATGCCGCGCCGTCCTGGCTGGAGGCCGTGGACGCCGCGATGGCCGGCAACGCCCCGCCGCCGCTCCCCGAGCTGAGCTTCGCCGAGGAGCCCGCCGCACCGCCGCCACTCCCCGAGCTGAGCTTCGCGAACGAGCCCTCCACGCCGCCGCCGCTCCCCGAGATGAGCTTCGCGGCCGACAAGCTCGCGTCCGTTGGCACACACGGTGGCGACACGCCTACCGACAGCTTCGCCGAGTCGTTCGCGAACGGCTTCGAGGGAACGGCGGAAGCTGCCGGCACCGACAAGGCGCCCGCCGAGGAAGACGCGCCGGCCTTCGCCGCCCCGTTCGACGCCGAGCGCGACGCGTGGACCCCGCCGACCGTGGAGCCCGTCCCCGCCTCGGTGGGAGGCGACGCCTTCGAGATGGAGCCCGCCTTCGCGGCGGAGTCCATCGCGGACGCGCCCTTTGGCGCTGAGCCCATCGCGGCCGCGTCCAGCTTGGACACGGAGCAGGGCATGGAAGGCAGCGAGTCGGTGGCCGCGTACCTCTGGTCGATCCTCTCCTGGCGCCCGGGCGGGACCGTCGCCCCCGGCCCCGCGTACGAGCCCGAGTCGTACGCTTCGGACGCGGAACCGGCCGCGCCCGCTCCGCTCGAGTACAACCCGCCCGACATCGAGCCCGAAGACACCGTCTTCACCGCGCCCGCCGCCGATGGGGGCGCCCCGCCCGCGGCCGAGCCGTGGGACGACGCGACGCTGGACGCCGCGGAGGAGCAGCCGCCGCTGGACGAGCCCTGGATGGCGGGCGGACCCGCCGAGCCGGAGCTCACCGCGGCGAACGACGACCCCGAGCCGTGGGCGGTCCCGGCCGCGCCCACCGAAGACATCCTCCCGGCAGACGACGCGGCGGGGCCGATCGACGAGCTTCCGTGGCTCGCGACGGACGAGCCGGCGGCCGCTTCGGAGCCCGCGTCGGATCAGTTTGCGCCGCCCGTGGAGCATTTCGCACCCGCGGGAACGGAAGGTGCCGGGGACGCGGCGGCGGACGAGGTGATGCCGTGGGAGATGGGCCTGGAGCTGCCGCCGGTCGCGGAAGCCGCGCCGGCCCCGGCGCCCGCGGAGCCGGTGGGCGGGTTCTCCTTCGAGGACTTCTTCTCGGAGCCGGCCCCCGCGCCCGCGCCACCGCCGGCCCCCGCGCCGCAGCCGGTGACTCCGCCCGCTCCCGCCGCCCCCGCGGCGGACACGGCGGCGGGGGACGACGACGAGGATCTGGAGAGCTTCCAGGCGTGGCTGCAGAGCCTCAAGCGTTGAGGATCGGGGTCGTCCACGGCCCCAACCTCAACCTCCTGGGCACGCGCGAGCCCGGAGTGTACGGGGGCGCGACGCTGGACGACGTGAACGCCGGCGTGGCCACGCTGGCCGCCGAGCTGGGCGTGGAAGTGGAGTTCTTCCACAGCAACCACGAGGGCGGGCTGGTGGACCACGTGCAGGAGGCGGCGGGGCGCGTGCGCGGGTTCGTGGTGAACGCGGGCGCCTACACGCACACCAGCATCGCGCTGCGCGACGCGCTGGCGGGAGTGGCGCGTCCTTTTGTGGAGGTGCATCTTAGCAACGTCTTCGCCCGCGAGCGCTTCCGGCACCGCTCGTATCTCGCCGCCCGCGCGGTCGGCATCGTCTCCGGCTTCGGCGCGGAGAGCTACCGGCTGGGGCTGAGGGCGCTGGTGGAGCATTTGAGGAACGAACAGGAGTCCTAAGCCCTAAGTCCCAATCCCTGGTAGTGCAGCACTTAGGACTTAGCACTCAGGACTCTTGAACTCAGCCCTTGAGGAGATTTAAGTGGCAACGACGGCCGATTTCCGCAACGGGATGGTCATCAGCATGGACGGCGTGCTGTGGAGCATCCTCTGGTTCCAGCACCACAAGCCCGGCAAGGGGAACACCGTGGTGCGCAGCAAGCTCAAGAACGTCCTCACCGGCAACGTGCTGGAGAAGACGTTCCGCGCGGGCGAGCGCATCGACGAGGTGCGGCTCGAGCACCGGCCGATCCAGTACTCGTACAACGACGGCGAGTTCTACTACTTCATGGACCAGCAGACCTTCGACCAGATCCCGCTCGCCGCGGCGGTGATCGGCGAGGACCAGCTCAAGTACCTCAAGGAAGGGATGGAGTGCGACGGGCTGGTGCACGGCGACAACGTCATTGCCGTGGAGCTGCCCTACTTCGTCACCCTGCAGGTGACGCAGACCGACCCCGGCGTGCGCGGCGACACCGCCACGGGCGGCACCAAGCCCGCCACGCTGGAGACCGGCGCCGTCGTCCAGGTGCCGCTCTTCCTCAACGAGGGCGACCTCATCCGCGTCGACCGGCGCGAAGACAAGTACATCGAGCGCGCGAAATGATCGACCTCGACTTTCTCCGCGGCCTCATCAGCGCGGTGGACGACAGCGGGATCGACTCCCTGGAGATCGCCCGCGGCGGAACCCGCATCCGCATCCACAAGACCCCGCCCCCCGCGCCCGTGAGCGCCGCGGCGGCGCCCGCGCAGGTGGTGCACGCCGCCGCGCCCGCTCCCGCACCCGCGGCGGCTCCGGCCGCGGCGACCGCTGCGGCCCCCGCGGATTCGGGCGCCGCGCCGGCGGCTCCCGCGGCCGGGAACCTGGTGGACGTCAAGAGCCCCATGGTGGGGACGTACTACCGCTCCCCCGCGCCGGAGGCCCCGGCGTACGTGGAGCTGGGCACGCGCGTCGCCAAGGGGCAGACGCTGTGCATCCTGGAGGCGATGAAGCTGATGAACGAGCTGGAGTCCGAGGTCGCCGGGATCGTGCGCGAGATCCTGGTGGACAACGGCGAGCCGGTGGAGTACGGGCAGGTCCTCTTCCGCATCGAGCCGGCGGCCTGACGATGGCCGAAGGAGTCCGCAGCGCGGAAACGCCGCCCCGCCCGGCGCAGCGCGAGTTCGTGCTCCGCGAGGCGCTGGACGAGCTGGTCCGGCGCCAGGGCTCCGACCTTCACCTCAAGGTCGGCCGTCCGCCCATGCTGCGCGTGCAGGGCGAGCTGGTGGAGACGGCGCTCGCCACGCTACGCCCGGAAGACCTCAGGCGCTGCGCGGAGCAGACGCTCAACCCCCGCCAGCGGGAAGAGTTCGCCGAGAAGAAGGAGATCGACTTCGCCATCGGCGTGAGCGGGCTGGGGCGCTTCCGCACCAACATCTTCCACCAGCGCGGCACGCTCGGGATGACCTTCCGCGCCATCCCCATGGAGGTGCCGGGGCTGGAGTCGCTGGAGCTGCCGGAGGCGCTCAGCAACATCGCCCTCCTCCCGCGCGGCCTGGTGCTGGTGACGGGGGTGACGGGGAGCGGCAAGAGCACCACGCTGGCCGCCATGATCCGCCACCTCAACGAGCGGCGCGCGGTCAACATCGTCACGGTGGAGGATCCCATCGAGTTCCTCCACCGCGACACGAAGGCCATCATCAGCCAGCGGGAGGTGGGGAGCGACACGCACTCCTTCCACGACGCGCTGCGCCACGTGCTGCGGCAGGACCCGGACGTCATCATGCTCGGCGAGATCCGCGACCGCCCGTCGATGGAGACGGTGCTCAAGGCGGCGGACACCGGGCACATGGTGATGAGCACCCTGCACACGACCGACGCGGCGCAGACCATCGGCCGCATCATCTCTTTCTTCCCGCCGCACCAGCACGCGGAGATCCGCGGGGTGCTGGCCAACGCCCTGCGCGCCATCGTGTCGCTGCGGCTGATCCCGCGCGCGGACGGGCCCGGGCGCGTCCCCGCCGCCGAGGTGCTGGTGAACACCGCCGCCATCTCGCAGCTCATCCGCACGGGCGACGACTCGCAGAGCATCCCGGAGCTGATCGCGGACGGCCGCGTGCAGTACGGGATGCAGACCTTCGACCAGAGCCTGCTCGAGCTGTACCGCCGCGGCGCCATCTCGTACGACTGGGCGATGCACTACGCGTCGAACCCGTCGGAGTTCGCGCTGCGCGCCTCCGGCGTGGAGAGCGGCGAGCAGGAGACCTGGGGCGGGCCGCCGGCCACCCCCCGTTCCGACCGATAATCCCCGAGAGACGTGTTCCGTAAAGTCCTGATCGCGAACCGCGGCGAGATCGCCCTGCGGGTCATCCGCGCCTGCAAGGAGCTGGGGATCCGCACCGTCGCGGTCTACTCCGAGGCAGATCGCGAGTCGCTGCACGTGCGCTTCGCCGACGAAGACGTGTGCATCGGCCCGCCCCCGGCGCGCGAAAGCTACCTGAACATCCCCCGGATCATCGCCGCGGCGGAGATCACCGGGGCGGACGCCATCCACCCGGGGTACGGCTTCCTGGCCGAGAACGCGGAGTTCAGCGAGATCTGCGAGCGGAGCGAGCTGACCTTCATCGGCCCCACCCCGCAGCAGATCCGCCTGATGGGTGACAAGGCCACCGCGCGCCGCACCATGCGCGAGGTGGGCGTCCCCATCGTCCCCGGCACCGACGCCATCTCGGACGTGGACGAGGCGCTGGCCAATGCGGTGGAGATCGGCTTTCCCGTGCTCATCAAGGCGGCGGCGGGCGGGGGCGGGAAGGGGATGCGCGTGGCGCTGGACGCGGACGAGTTCGCGCGCTCCTTCACCATGGCGAGGAATGAGGCGGCCGCTGCCTTCGGCGACGACTCGGTGTACGTGGAGAAGTATCTGGCCCGCCCGCGCCACATCGAGTTCCAGATCCTGGGCGACAGCCACGGCCGCGTGATCCACCTGGGCGAGCGCGACTGCTCCATCCAGCGCCGCCACCAGAAGCTGCTGGAGGAGGCTCCCTCGCCCGCGCTGGACGAGGAGCTGCGCGCGCGGATGGGCGAGGCGGCGGTGCGCGGGGCGAAGGCGATCGCCTACGTGGGCGCGGGGACCATCGAGATGTTGCTGAACGACGACGGGTCGTTCTACTTCATGGAGATGAACACGCGCATCCAGGTGGAGCACCCCGTCACCGAGGTGTGCACCGGCTTCGACCTGGTAAAGGAGCAGATCCGGGCGGCGGCGGGGCTCCCGCTCTCCATCCCCGACTACCCGATCCAGCTGCGCGGCCACGCCATCGAGTGCCGCATCAACGCCGAGGACCCGTCGCGCAACTTCGCCCCGTCGCCGGGGACGATCTCGGTCTTCCACCCGCCGGGCGGCCCGGGCGTGCGCATCGACACGCACGTGTACGCGGGGTACCGCGTGCCCCCGTTCTACGACTCGCTCCTGGCCAAGCTGATCGTGCACGCCTCCACGCGCGAGGAGGCGATCGCGCGCATGAGGCACTCGCTGGCGGGATTCGTGATCGAGGGGGTGCACACCACCATCCCGTTCCTCCTCCAGGTGATGGACCACCCCGGCTTCGTGGCCGGCGAGGTGGACACCAAGTTCCTGGAGCGGTGGATGGCGGAGCGCGCGGGTGCCTGAGATGCGGCTGGACGTGTTCATGACCCCCGCCGAGGCGATCCCCGCCGAGGTGGCCGGCCGCACCGTCGTGGTCATCGACGTGCTGCGCGCCTCGTCCTCCATCGTGGAGGCGATGGCTTCGGGGGCGCGCACCATCTTCCCGGTCACCTCCATCGAGGAGGCGATCCGGCTGGCCAACACGCTGGGCCGCGACGAGGTGCTGCTGTGCGGGGAGCGGCGCAGGCTCACCATCGAGGGCTTCGATCTGGGGAACTCGCCCGGCGAGTTCACCCCCGAGCGGGTGGCGGGCAAGACGCTGGTGATGACCACCACCAACGGCACGGCGTCGATGGCGGCCGCGGCGGGGGCGGCGCGGGTGATCGTGGGCGCGCTGCTGAACCTGGACGCCGTGGTCGAAGAGCTGGTGCGCACCGGCGCCCACCCCGTCTTCCTCTGCTCGGCCCGCGAGGGCCGGTTCGGCCTGGACGATGCGGTGACCGCCGGCCGGATGATCGGCGCCCTGGTGGAAGCCCTTCCGGATGTGGAGTGGACGATGAACGACGGCGCACGCGCGGCTCTCGCCCTCGGCCGCGCCTGCGACGGCGACGCGGCGGCCCTCTTCGCCCAGACCGCCGCCGGCCGCCAGCTCGCCGACGTCGGCCTGGAAGCCGACCTCGCCTTCTGCGCCCAGGTGAATCTGCGCGACGTAGTCCCCGTGCTCCAGGATCGCAGCATCACGTTGAACGGAAGTGCGTGAGTGCGTGAGTGCGCGGGAGGGGAGAGGGGACAGCAGGCAAACAACCAGGGCCCTGACCCATTTGTCCTCCTGAGCGACGCGCTTTCTCCGTCAGAGCCCGTTCTCCAAACTTCGGCGCCGAGCGAAGGATCTAATGCGCGTTCCGAGGGGGTGGCCAGGTCGCGCCGTCCCCTTGCCCCGCCGGGTAGATCCTTCGGTCGCCGCACTGGCTCGGTGCTGATGGTGGGCGCCGGTGTGGGCGGGCTCCCTCAGGATGACAAACGCCGCCGCCCTACAAGCGCACTAACGCACTTCCCCTCGCTTTCCCACCCGCAGGAACTCCATGCAGCTATTCCTCGACGACCGGCAGCGCCGCGAACTGTGGGGGCTCGGACTTCTGGCCCTCGCGCTCCTGCTCGCGCTTTCCCTAGTCCCGGTCGGCCTGTTCGGCGCGACCGGAATGCGGCTCTTTCCCACCGGCAACGTGGTCGGCGTGGCGGGAAGCTGGCTCGCGCGCGCCACCCTGAGCTTCCTGGGTGCCGGCGCGGTCGCGCTGCCGGTGCTCGCGGCGCTGTGGGGGCTGGTCGCGTTCGAGAAGCTGGAGGCGTCTTCGGCGCTGCGCTGGAGCGTGCTGGCGGCGGGGCTGATGCTGCTGGTGCCCGCCACCGCCGCGGTGGCGATCGGGCGCGTGGCGGAGCCGCCGCTCCTGGCCGGGTGGACCGGCGCCGCGGCTGGGTGGGGAATGGCGTCGCTGATCGGGACGGTGGGCGCGTCGCTCACCCTCTTCTTCGCCTTCGCCGGGCTGTGCGTGGCGACGCTCAAGTGGAACCCGCTGCGCACCGCGGTCGGCGGCGGTCGTGTGGCGTGGGGGCACGCGCGCACCCTCGCGACCTCAATCCCATCGCCCACGCTGCGCCTCCGCGACCCGCGTCTCCTCCTCCCCTCCCGCGGCATCCGCACGCCGGACGTGGAGCAGGAGATCGACGCAGCCGAGTTGGAAGCGGAGTACGCCGACTTCCTCCCCGACGACGCCTTCGCCAGCTACGACGACGAGGAGGCGACGGTGCTGGAGCACCCCGTCGCCGTCGCGCCGCCCACCAAGGCGCCCGCCGCGAAGGCCAAGGCCGCCGCGAAGCCCGTGGCGAGGTCCACCGCGGCCGAGCAGCACGAGCTGATCCCCGATGACGCGGGGGATCCGACGGCGGCCGACCTGCCCGCGGCGGATCTGCTCACGGCGGCCCCCTTCCGCGACGACCTGCGCAACCGCCAGGAGCTGGACAAGCTGGGCAAGGTGCTGATCGACAAGCTCGCGACCTTCAAGATCGAGGGCGAGATCGTCGGGATGACGACCGGGCCCGTGGTCACGCAGTTCGAGGTCTCGCCCGCGCCCGGCGTCAAGGTGGCGCGCATCGCCAACCTGGAGGCGGACCTGGCGCTGGCGCTCAAGGCGCCTTCGGTGCGCATCGTGGCGCCCATCCCCGGCAAGGGCGCCGTCGGCGTGGAGGTGCCCAACCCCTCGCCGGAGATGGTGTTCTTCCGCGAAGTGGTGGAGAGCCAGCAGTTCCGCTCGAGCAAGGCGGCGCTGCCGCTGGCGCTCGGCAAGGACATCGCCGGGCGGCCGATGGTGGCGGACCTAGCCAAGATGCCGCACCTCCTGATCGCGGGCGCCACGGGCTCGGGCAAGTCGGTGTGCGTCAACACCATCATCACCTCGCTGATCTACCGCCACTCGCCACAGTCGCTCCGGTTCCTGATGGTGGACCCGAAGATGGTGGAGCTCAGCATGTACAACGACCTCCCCCACCTGCGGCACCCCGTCGTCACGGACAACAACGACGCCGCGGCCGTTCTCAAGTGGGCGGTGCTGGAGATGGAGCGCCGCTACGAGCTCCTCTCCGTCAACGGCGTCCGCAACCTGCAGGACTTCAACAAGCGCGTGGAGAGCGGCGTCGTCATCCGCTCTCCCGAGGCCGATGGGGAGGAGGGCGATCCCGACCGGTGGCTCTACAAGGGCGGCGCGCTCCCGTACATCGTCGTCATCATCGACGAGCTGGCGGACCTGATGATGACGGTGCAGGGCGACGTGGAGAAGCCGCTGGCGCTGCTGGCGCAGAAGGCGCGCGCCATTGGCATCCACCTGATCCTGGCGACGCAGCGCCCCTCGGTGAACGTGATCACGGGGCTGATCAAGGCCAACTTCCCCAGCCGCATCGCCTTCCGCGTCTCGTCCAAGGTGGACAGCCGCACCATCCTGGACGGCAACGGCGCCGACTCGCTCCTGGGCAACGGCGACATGCTGATGCTGCCGCCCGGGAGCAGCGAGCTGATCCGCATCCAGGGCGCGTACCTCTCCACGGAAGAAACGGAAGAGGTGATGAAGTGGTACCGGGAGCAGGCGCGCATCCGCCGCGAGGAGGCGCTCGCCGCGGGCCTGGAGATCGCCGAGGGCACGGGCGAGGCGAACATCCTGGACGTCGTGAGAGCCTCCGAGGATACGGGCGAGCTGGAGCCGGAGGAGGCGGTGGGCGAGCGCGACAAGCTCTTCCGCGAAGCCGCCGAGCTGTGCATTCAGCACCAGGGCGGCTCCACCTCTCTGCTGCAGCGCCGCCTGCGCATCGGCTACGGCCGGGCCGCGCGCATCATCGACCAGCTCCACTTCGCCGGCGTTCTCGGCCCCCCCGACGGTTCCAAGCCGCGCGACGTGCTCGTCGACTTCACGCAGATCGACTCGATTTGCGGCGAGTAGGCTGCGGCGAGTGAACTCGTGGCGACAACAGCACAAAGTCCGCCTGCGCGGACTCGCGGATCGACATCAGCGGTAGGGAGCGCGATTCATCGCGTCCGCCCTCTCCCTGGCCAGACCGCTGCGCCACGAGGCCGGGATTGTGCATAGGGCGGCGCGGGCGCCGGAACGGTGCGCGTGCCGACGGTGTAACTCAGCTCAATGCATGACTTTGCGGTCGCGCGTGATTCGAACTCGTTCGGGAGATAGATCGGTGATGATTCGTTCCGCTAGCTTTGGAGTGCTGCTGCTGACGCTGGCGGCGTGCGGCGGGCAGGAGAGCTCCGCAGATTCGCCGGCGCAAGGCGTGGCGCCGCAGCGTCCGCGCGCGGAGTCGCCCGCGGTCGCGGCGGAGGCACCCGTGGCGGGCGCGGATACTGCGGCGACTGCCGCCTCAGGCGCCGCGGGCCATAACGGGGGTGTGCCGCAGCCCGGCGCACCGGCGGCGACGCCCGCGCAGACCGGTGCCCCGGCGATGGCGGCTGCGCAACCGGGTGCCGCTCCGACTCCCCAGACGGCGAGCAAGCCGACCTCGGGCCAGTCCGCCGCGAGCGCGGCCGACGCCGCGGAGATCCTGCGCCGCACGGAGCAGCGCGCGGACGCAATCCGCACGCTGGAGGCGGACTTCGTGCAGAGCGTACGCGTGCCGCTCCTCAACCAGAGCCAGAACAGCGCGGGCAAGCTGTACCAGCGCAAGCCGGACCGCTTCCTGATGCGCTTCACCCAACCCGCGGGCGACGTGATGGTGGCGGACGGACGCTACTTCTGGCTCTACTACCCGAGCACCGACCGCACGCAGGTGATCCGCACCAGCATCGCAAAGGGCGGCGGCGCGGTGGACCTGCAGCGGCAGTTCATCGGCAACGCGGCCGCGCGCTTCGTCGCCACGCTGAACCGCGGCGAGGTGGTGGACGGCCACGATACCCACGCGCTGACGCTCGTCCCTCGGCAGGCCTCGCCGTACAAGGTGCTGCGCATCTGGGTGGACAAGGACGACTACACCGTGCGCCGTTTCGAGATGACCGAGGAGAACGAGTCGGTGCGCCGCGTGGAGCTGCGCAACATCCGCGTCAACGGCACGATCCCGGACAACCTGTTCAGCTTCACCCCGCCGCCGGGTGCGCAGGTGTTCGACCAATAAGCCCGCGCCCACGGCTCACAGAGGCCCCGACCGGAATCACCGGCCGGGGCCTTTGCCGTTCATGGCAGCAGTCACCACGGGGGAGAGCACGGGCGCGATGAATCGCGCCCCTACGGGTCAACAGAGATCGCGTTTCAGGCGGAGTGCACCCCCTCTCCGGATAACGAGAGGGGCACCCTCTCCTGTTATCGGGAGAGGGGGCCGGGGGGTGAGGGCCGCCCGCCTTGCTCCGCCCCCGGCCGTCCGCCTACATTGGCGCCGACCCCATCCACCCGGACCGAGACCATGGCAAAGACGGCCACCTTCGACATCAGCTCGACCGTGGACCTCCAGGAGGTCGACAACGCCCTCAACCAAGCGCGCAAGGAGATCCTCCAGCGCTTCGACTTCAAGGGCTCCACGGCCGAGATCGAGTTCAGCAAAAAGGACGGGACGCTCACCCTCCTCTCCGACGACGAGTACAAGCTGCAGGCCCTGGTGGACGTCATCCAGACCAAGCTGATCAAGCGCGGAGTACCGGTGCGCAACCTGGACTACGGTGAGGTGGAGGAGGCGTTCGGCGGAAAGGCGCGGCAGACGATCACGCTGGTGCAGGGGATCTCCACCGAGAAGGGGAAGGAGATCGTGAAGGCGATCAAGGCGGCCGGCTTCAAAAAGGTGAACGCGCAGATCCAGGACGAGCAGGTGCGTGTGACCTCGCCCTCCATCGACGAGCTCCAGTCGGTGATCGCGGCGCTCAAGAAGCAGGACTTCGGGATCGAGCTGTCGTTCGGGAACTTCCGCTCCTGAAACGGCGAAGCGCCCCCGCGCCGGAAAGGCCCGGGGCGCTCGTGGGAACGCGTGCGTCAGTATCCCGGCGCCTTGGCGGTGTCGGCCGGCGCCTGCCCGGTGTTCTCTTCCGCGCCGTCGCGGCGGTCGTCCATGTTGTCGTTGCAGGCAGCCAGCGGGGCCACCATGAGCGCGAGGGCCAGCACGGCGTGCGCGATGCGCCTGGTCATACGCTCCATCCTTGAGGTCGGTTGAATGCCGGATTCGGTTTCGGGGGGCGAAGGCAAGAACCCGGCCCGTGCGCAGTCGGCGGCGCTTTTTGCGCGCGCGCAGGAGGTGACCCCGGGTGGGGTCAACTCGCCGGTGCGCGCCTTTCGCGGGGTGGGGGGCGACCCCTTCTTCGTGGAGCGCGCCGCCGGAGCCCGCCTGTGGGACGCGGACGGGAACGAGTACATCGACTACGTGCTGAGCTGGGGTCCGCTGATCCTTGGGCACGCCCACCCCGCCGTCGTCGCCGCGATCTGCGACGCGGCGGGGCGCGGGACGTCGTACGGCGCGCCCACGGCCGGCGAGGTGGAGCTGGCGGAGCTGGTGCGCGAGTTTTTCCCCTCGATGGAGCGCCTCCGCTTCGTGAGCA
>JAUJMI010000428.1 GCA_030446945.1 Longimicrobium sp.
GACGCCGGGCCCGCACGAGCGCCTGGTGCTGGATCGGGTGCGTTATCTCAACCCGGCCGACCAGCGGTACCGGAACCGCGTCATCTATGGGACCACCGAGAAGCTCAGGCCCGCCGGCGAGGGACTCGAGGGGGTGCGGCAGGGCGACACGCTGAGGATCTCGACCACCTACACCGCGCAGGTGAAAGGCGGTGGCTACGAAGCGTTCATCCCCAACTGGGTGATCAACGAGTGGGACTGCTGGGACGGCGGTATGGTGAGCGTGCACTCGCTGAACGAGGCTGCGGTGCTCGGCCCGTAGAGACCTGCTGTCAGGGGAGCCGCGATGCGGCCGCGTGGACCCGGTGCCGTGAGCATCCGCCCTTTGCCCTGTTAGTGAGCTGCGAGGAGTGGCGGTCGAACTCGGGAACATTTGAACACTCCGGCGGAGTACGGTGTTGCATCAGGTACGGGGCTCCCGATCACCGGCCATGCCCCGCCGTCCTTCGCGCAGAGTGCCATCATGATCAACGAAATCGCATCCCCCTTTCGGTTCGCGCACATTGGAGACACGCTCACCGTCGAACTGGGCGACCGGCTCGCGATGGAGAACCGCCAGGGGCTGAGGAGCGAGGTCGTCGCCGCGCTCGTCGGCGGCGTTCGGCTCGTGCGGGTCCGCTTCGCCCCCGCGGAGCGTCCCACCTTTGTGGACAGCAGCGGGTGGGGGGTACTGGTAGCCCTGACCCGCAAGGCCCGGGAGGCCGGCGCACGCCTGGTGCTGGCGGACGTCGACCCCGGGAACAGTGAGTACCTCGGGATGACCCGGCTCGATCAGTTCTTCCAGATGGAGGGCCCCGACGAGGAGCGGTTGGCCGCCTGAACGTCCTGGGCGCGAGCGCTGGACCTGCGGGCTCGCGGCAAGAAGCTGAAGCGGGCGGTCTCGTCCGCGGAACCGAAGAGCGGCGCTGTCCCTGGGGCAGCGCCGCTCTTCGCCTCCTCCCGTCGGCCTGGTGCTCAGCGCAGCCGCAGCCGAACCAGCAGCGGGCGGTGGTCGGAGGCGTCGCTCGGCAGCACACGGGCGCTCACGCAGCGCCCGGCGCCGGTGAGGTACAGGTAGTCGATCCGCCGGTCGGGGGTGCTCACGGGGAAGGTGAATCCGTCGCCCTCGCCGCACTCCGGCCAAGCGTCGCGAAAGCCCGCGGCGCGCACGTCGCCGTGGATGGCGCTCTGCGGGCGGGCGTTGAGGTCGCCGCCGAGGAGCAGCGGCATCCCCCGCTCCCGCGCCATCTCCGCCACCCGCAGCACCGTGGCGATCTCCTGCACGCGCCACAGGTCCTCGCCCGATGCGTCCAGGTGCGTGTTGAGCACGGCGACGGGCCCGCCGGGCGCGTCCACCTCGGCCAGGAGCACGCCGCGCTGCTCGCGCCCTTCGAGGGTGCGCCCGGGCGGCGCGGCGACGGTCAGGGGGATGAGCGTGTCCGTGCGGATCGGCCAGCGGGAGAGGAGCGCCACGCCATAATCCCCACCCTGGAAGCCGATCGTGCGCCCGAAGGCAACCGAGTAGCCGGTGAGGCGGGCCAGGATCGCGGGCTGGTCGGCCGGGCCGGAGCGGCGAGTGTTGCGGTCCACCTCCTGGAGGAGGACGAGGTCGGCCCCCGTGCTCCGCACCAGCTCCGCGACGCGCGGCAGGTTCTCGGCCCCGCCGGCGTCCTTGCCCGCATGGATGTTGTAGACCAGCACCGACAGCTCGCGCACGGGGGTCGGGGCCGGTGGCGTGCCGGCGCAGGCCGCCAGCAGGGCGGCCAGCGCGAACGGGGGGAAGCGGAGGATTCTCGTCACGGGCAGGCTCGGGTGGAACGCCGTGGGGATGGACCGGGAGCGACGCAGTCCGCATCGAACAATGCCGTCCGCGCCCCGCGCACGCCAGCCCGGCGGCACCGGCCAAGCCAGGCAGGCACCCGATCGCTGCGCGCGCGAGCCCGCTCCCGCCACGCGCCGTTTGCGATCCGCCGATGCGCGCGCATACCTTGGGTGTGGCGTCCCCGCAACGCGGCGCTTGCCGCATCCCCGCACACCGGCCCGGCCTGTGAAACATACCTTCCGAAGCGGAATCTGCGCTCTCCTCGTCGCCCTCTCGCTGGGTGCGTGCGCCACGCCCCCAGCGGCGAGCGGTCCGGTGCCGCAGAGCTGGAGTGCCGACGAGGCGCAGATCCGCGCCGCCCTGCAGGCATCGGCCGACGCCTGGAACCGCGGCGACCTCAAGGGGCACCTCGCGATCTACGTGGACACGGTCACCTTCATGACCGGCAACGGCCCCCGCCCCGGCGTGGCTGCGATCGAGGAGTCGTTCACGAGGACGTTCTTCCAGGGCGGCAAGCCCAAGCAGAACCTGCGCTTCGAGCAGACGGTGGTGCGGCCGCTGGGCCCCGGCTCCGCGCTGGGCACCGGCCGCTTCATCCTCTCCGGCGGCGGCCTGGCCGACCAGACGGGATGGTTCACCCTCGTCTGGGTCCGCACCGCCGAGGGCTGGCGCGCCGTCCACGACCACTCCGGCTGATGTGGGGTGCACGGATCACTGGAAGTGTGGGATGAAGGCCGCACTCCCGCGTTCCGGGTTGTCCAAATGAACCCGACATTCAGGGGTATGCACCGTTCGAACCCACGGATCCAACCCGAACGAGTCGGCGGACGATGACTGAGCGCGTCGCGAAGATCGACCACCTGAGCAGCATATTCGGGAGCTCGCCCGTGCGGCGGTGACGCAGGCCTACCATGCCTCGCTCGCCGCGGGAACCCGCGTTTGGGTGGTCGGGGACGGGGCGATCTACGAGGTCTCTCCGGACGGCAGACGCACTTACATCAAGGACGTAGAGCCGTCGACCCCCGTCGAGCCCGGGACTACGCGCGTATTCCTTGGAGCACGGATACGCCTCGGCTACGGATGTTCGCCGGGCCGAACGGGCCCGGCAAGAGCACCATCAACTCGCTGATCAGCCCCGAGCTCCTCGGCGGTTACGTCAACGCGGATGAGCTGGAGAAGGAGAAACACGCGCACCACACTATCGATCTCTCTTCTTTTGGGGTGCATTCCGCCCATGACGAGATCACATCGTTCTTCCGAAGCGTCGTCGCTCCTCAGGCGCGCCGGCCTCGGCGCCGCCGCCACGATCCGTCTGCGCGGCGCATCCCTGGATTTTGGCGAGCTGCAGCGAACTCCTACCTCGCATCGGGTGGCCGCCAATTTCATCCCCCGGAATCTGGTTGAATCCTCCGCATCATTGACTTTCGAGACGGTGATGTCGTCGCCGGACAGGTCGAGTTCCTTGCTGATGCTCAGGCGGGAGGGTACCGCACGTACCTGTACTACATCTCGACGAGCGACCCTTCCATCAACGTGTCCCGCGTGCGGGATCGCGTGCGGATGGGCGGTGATCCTGTGCCGGAGGAGAAGATC
>JAUJMI010000063.1:0-10307 GCA_030446945.1 Longimicrobium sp.
CCGCTCGTCACCTCGCTGCCCCTCCCCCAATAACTACCTGGGGGAGGGGCGCACGCATGCACGGGTGCGGGGGTGCACAAGCCGGAGCGGGGGAACGCACGGGCAGCCACCGGGCGGCCCCTACCACGCTGGGTGCGGAGGGTGGGAATCGAAGGTGGGGGCAAGGGTGGGCAGACACGCAGGTCTGCCCTCCCATGTTGGGTGCGAACAGCGGCGGACGAGGTGGGGGAGAGGGTGGGCGCGATGAATCGCGCCCCTACAGAATTGGTGTGCAGACCGGGCGGCGGAGCAGCCTTGGGGACGGGGGGTGATGAACCACGCCCGCGCGGCCGCAGAGATTCGCCCCCTCTCCCGATGAGATAACGTGAGGGCGCAGCCCTCTCCTGTTGTCGGGAGAGGGGGCTGCGAGGAACGAGCGCGGGTGAGGGCCGCCCCTCACACCTCCCCGCGCAGCGCCTGCACCACCGCCGCCACATGCGCGTCCACGAGCGGGACGCCCTCGCGCAGGGCGTCCTCGGCGGCGCCGGCGAGGTGGGAGAGCTCGGCGAAGCCGTAGCCGGCGGAGGTGCCGCGCAGCTTGTGGAGGTGGCGCGCCACCGCCTGCGCGTCTCCCTCGGCGAGGGCGGCCTCCAGGTCGGCGAGGCGTGCGGGGAAGCCCGCGCGGAAGCGGGCGCGGAGGGGGCCCCAGAAGTCGTCTTCCGAAACGTCGGCGGGCGTGGGGAGCGGGGCCGGGGCCGCGGCGCGGCGGCGGGCTTCGGCCACGGCATCGTCGACGCGCGCCACGAGCTGGTCCGGCTCCACCGGCTTGGCGACGTGGCCGTCGAACCCCGCTTCCAGGGCGCCGGTGCGGTCGGCCTCGCCCACGGCCGCGGTGAAGGCGAGCACCGGGGTGCGGCGCAGTTCGCCGCGGGCGCGGAGCTCGCGCAGGACTTCGGCGCCGGTGCGCTCCGCCAGGTTCAGGTCCAGGAGCACGGCGAGGGGGCGTGCGGAAGCCAGCCGCTCCGCCACCCCGCCGGTGCCGTCGTCCGCGTGGACGGTGTAGCCGGAGCGCTCCAGCACGGCGGCCACGAAGGCGCGGATGTCCTCGTCGTCGTCCACGACGGCGACCGCCTCGCCGCGGGCTTCGCGCTGGGCCAGCGGGAGCGCGGGGGCGGCGGCCGGGCGCGCGGAGGCGTCCGCCTGCGGGAGCGCGACCCAGAAGGTGCTCCCCGCGCCCACGCGCGAGCGCACGCCGATGCGGCCGCCCATCGCCTCGGTCAGGTCCTTGGCGAGCGCCAGCCCCAGCCCCGCACCCGACACCCGCGTGCCGGGGTGGTGGATACGCGAGAACTCGCGGAAGATCAACTCCTGGTCGCCCTCGGTGAGTCCCGGGCCCTCGTCCCGCACTTCCAGGCACACCTCACCCCCGTCCGCGCGCGCCGCCACCTCCACCACGGTGCCGCGGGCCGAGTACTTGATGGCGTTGTCCATCAGGTTCAGCAGCACCTGCCGCAGCCGCCCCGCGTCCGCCAGGGCAGGAGGGGCGCCGCGGTCGGAGAGGCGCAGCGTGATCCCGCGGTCGTCGGCGACGGTACGGAGCGACTCCACGACGGACGCGGCCACGTGACCCGCTTGGACGGCGACCAGCGTCACCTCCAGCGTCCCGGCCTCCACCTTGGTCAGGTTGAGGATGTCGTTGACGACGTGCAGGAGGTGGCGCGCGCTGCGGTGTATGATGTTGACGAACTCGCGCCGGCGCTCGGCGCTCACCTCGCGCTCGTCGGCTGCCAGGAGGGCGGCGAAGCCCAGGATGGAGCTGAGCGGCGTGCGGAACTCGTGCGCCACGTGCCCCACCACGCGGGCGCGCGCCTCGGCCACGCGCTCCGCCTCGGCAAGGCGGGCGCGCAGCTCCTCGATCTCCTCCTGAGCGGTCGCCTGGCGCGCGCTCATAGGCTGACGTCCGGCATGCCGTGCTTCTTCCTTCGCTGCCACAGCACCTTGCGGGAGATGCCGAGCTGCTCGGCGGCGGCGCTGACGCTGCCTCCCAGGTCGCGCAGGGTTGCGTCGATGTACATCCGCTCCACCTCGTCCAGCGTGAGCCCGCGGGGGACCTGGAGGGCGTTGGGGAGGGTGGCCGGCGCGGCGCCCGCGGGGGCCAGCTCGCCGATCTGCATCACGGGGCCGCGCGAGAAGATCATCGACCGCTCGATGACGTTGCGCAGCTCGCGCGCGTTCCCCGGCCAGTCGTGCCGCTGGAGGCGCTGCACCCCCGCCGCGTCGATGGCGGGCACCTGCTTGCCGAAGTACTCCGCGGCGCGCTTGGTGAAGTGCCGCGCGATCTCCGGGATGTCCGAGCGGATCGCGCGCAGCGAGGGGAGGACCTGCGAGGCCACGTTCAGCCGGTAGAAGAGGTCCTCGCGGAAGCGCCCCGCGCGCGCGTCGGCCGCGAGGTCCACGTTGGTGGCGGCGACCACGCGCAGCGACACGGACTGCTCCTGCGTGGAGCCGATGCGCCGGAAGGTGCGGCTCTCCAGGAACGACAGGAGCTTGGCCTGCAGCTCCAGCGGCATCGACCCGATCTCGTCCAGCAGCAGCGTCCCGCCGTCCGCCACCTCCACCAGCCCGCGCTTGGTCTGGCGGGCGTCGGTGAAGGCGCCGCGCTCGTAGCCAAAGAGCTCCGCCTCCAGCAGCTGCGCGGGGAGGGCGGCGCAGTTGACCTCCACGAAGCGGCGGGCGGCCTGCCCGCTGGCGCCGTGGATGGCGCGCGCCACCAGGTTCTTCCCCGTGCCGCTCTCGCCCAGCAGGAGCGCGGAGACCTGCCCGACGGACGCCACCTGGTCCACGAAGTTCCTCACCTCCTGCACCAGCGGGTGCGAGCCGACGATGCCGTGGCGGTCGAACTTGGCGGCCGTCAGCGAGGTGAGCAGCTCCTGCGCGGGCACCTGCTCCAGCGCCCGGCGGATGCGCGTCTCCAGCGCCTTGGGCTCGATGGGCTTGGTGACGAAGTCGTTGGCGCCGGCCTGCAGCGCCGTCTCCGCGTCCCCCTCCGTGCCGCGTGCGGTGGCGATGATGACGGGAAGCGACGGCGCGAACTCCCGCACCCGCCGCGTGAACGCGATCCCGTCCATCGACGGCATCACCAGGTCGCACACCACGGCATCGGGCGCATCGGCGCGGATCTCGTCGAGCGCCTCCTCCGGCCGGGTGAACCCCTTGGTGACGAAGCGCCTGCTCCGCTCCAGCTGCGCGGTCACCAGCGCTACCTGGTCGGGGTCGTCGTCGATGATGAAGATGGTGGGATTCATGGAGCCGGGTACGAAAGTGCGTGAGTGCGTGAGTGCGTGAGTGCGCGGGTACGGCCGGCGGGCGGAGAGCGTGCCCGGCTACGGACTCCCGTTCCCCGTTCCCCGTTCCCCGTTCCCCTCCTTCCGTTCCCACCGCTCCGCGTCGCGCACCCGGTACTTCCCAAGCGTCCGCGCCACCGCGTCGTCCAGATCGATCCCCAGCTGGTTGGCCAGGACGACGCACACGAACACCACGTCTCCCAGCTCCAGCGCGACGTCACCCTCGGGCTCGTTGGCCTTCTTCTTCTTGGGGCCGAAGCGGTGGTTCAGCTCGCGGGCAAGCTCGCCCACCTCCTCGGTAAGACGGGCCAGGTTCACCAGCGGGGGGAAGTAGCCTTCCTTGAACTGCGAGATGTACGCGTCCACCTGCTGCTGGACTTCGCGGATCTGCATTCGGTGTGGCTCTTTTGGGGGGTAGGACCGGCAACCTACATCCGTTCCCAAACGGAAACAAGACTCTCGTGCTCCGTTGCAAGCGCCCGCCCGCCGCCGGTACATTGGAGGAGGACCGATCAGTCCGGTTTTGCACCTTCGCGTGACCACTCTCACGCGCCACCAACGAGCCCGATGGGAATGAGCCAGCCGCGCGTGGGGATCATCATGGGGAGCCGCTCGGACCGCGAGACGATGCTGGAAGCGGCCCGGGTGCTGGACGAGCTGGGGATCGCCTACGAGATGGAGGTCGTCTCCGCGCACCGCACCCCGGACCGCATGTTCGCGTACGCCGAGGCGGCCGAAGGGCGCGGGCTGGAGGTGATCGTCGCGGGCGCGGGCGGCGCCGCGCACCTCCCGGGGATGACGGCGGCCAAGACGGTGCTCCCCGTGATCGGCGTTCCCGTCCTCTCCTCCACGCTGAACGGGGTGGACTCGCTCCTTTCCATCGTGCAGATGCCGCGCGGCGTCCCGGTGGCCACCGTGGCGATCGGCAAGCCGGGGGCGGCGAACGCGGGGCTCCTGGCCGCGCGCATCCTGGGGACGCGCGATCCGGAGATCCGCGAACGCCTGCGCGCGTTCGCCGGGCGCATGGCCGAGGACGCCCTTCGGGAGCCGGAATCGTGACGCCGATCCTCCCCGGCTCCACCATCGGCATCGTGGGCGGCGGGCAGCTCGGGCGGATGTTCGCCCTGGAGGCGCGCCGCATGGGCTACCGCGTCGTCGTCTGGGACCCCGCCGCCGACTCCCCCGCCGCCGCCCTCGCCGACGAGGCGATCATCGCCTCCTTCCACGACGCCGATGCGGCGCTGGAGCTGGCCCGCCGCTCCGACGTGGTGACGCTGGAGTGGGAGAACGCCGACGTGGAGACGCTGCGCGCGCTGGAGGCGGTCGTTCCCGTCCGCCCCGGGCCCGGAGTGCTGGAGGTGGCGCAGCACCGCATCCGCGAAAAGGATGCGGCCCGCCGCCTGGGGGTCCCCACCGCCGAGTACCGCGCCGTCGGCTCGCTCCACGATCTGCACGCCGCGCTGGCGGAGATCGGGGTCCCCGCCGTGCTCAAGACGGCGCGCGGCGGCTACGACGGCAAGGGCCAGGCGGTGATCCGCGACGGCGCGGAAGCTGAGACCGCCTTCCGCACCGTCGCGCCGGAGGGGGCGGAGCTGATCCTGGAGGCCTTTGTCCGCTTCCGCATGGAGATCTCGGTGGTGTGCGCCCGCTCCCCCAGCGGGGAGATCGCGTGCTTCCCCGTGGGCGAGAACGAGCACCGCGGCGGCATCCTGCACTCCACCGTCGCCCCTGCGCGCATCTCCCCCGAGCTGGCGGAGGAGGCACGGCGGATCGCCTGCGCGCTCGCCGAGGGGCTGGAGGTGGTGGGGCTGCTGGCGGTGGAGATGTTCGTGGGCGATGACGGCGTGGTGCGGATGAACGAGATCGCGCCGCGCCCGCACAACTCCGGGCACTACACCTGGGAGGCGTGTCCCGTGTCGCAGTTCGAGCAGCAGCTCCGCGCCGTGTGCGGTCTGCCGCTCGGCTCGGCCGATCTGCTGCGCCCGGCCGCCATGGTGAACCTGATGGGTGGCGACGCCGGAACCGGGCTGGGACGGGCGGGTACGGCAGACATGATGGCGGTCCCCACGGCCGCCCTCCACCTGTACGGAAAGGCGGAGGCGCGCCCCGGCCGCAAGATGGGCCACGTGACGGCGCTGGGCGACACGGCGGACGAGGCGCTGGAGAGGGCGGACCGCGCCTGGCGGGCGCTGGGGAGCGAGGTGGACGGTGGAGCCCTTGCGCGGGACGGCGGGTGAGGCAATTCTAGATTCAGCCGTACGACGAAGCACCCTCCTCTCACCGTCCTCCCAGGAATGCGCGCCCCGTCCCCGCCACGGGACGACACCCGGCGTCGTGGAATGCCACGATCGAGGCGTTCCGCCTGCCCGTCACCTGAAACCCGCGCGTCTCTCCTGGCGTAAACGTTTGGGAACGGGCGGTGTATTGAGGACAGCAGGACGTGGCCCGCCGATTGCCTTATCGGAGGGTGACCTTAAGCAAGGAGGCTCCATGATCCTTCACTTCAACTTCGAAGAGCTCCGCGCGCTTTCGGCCGCGATCGAGCTCATGGCGACCGACAGTGGTCGCCCCGGTGCGGTTGCCGCACCGCCGGAGGGCGTGGCGAAGGTGGAGCAGCTCCTTCCCCGCCTCACGGGCGACGTCAGCATCGATTCGCTGGAAGACCAGCGCCGCGTGCGCGAGGCGGTCGGCATCCTGGTGTCGGATCTCCACCGCCGGCTGGACGACAAGGTGCTGGAGTTCCATCCGGCGCACGAAGAGGCGGTGGCGCTCTACTTCGACTACGCGCACGGCCGCACCGTCCTCAACCGGCTGGACCGCATGGGCGCCCAGATGGAGGCGATCATCGACCTGATCGGCGACCACAGCGCCGCCGGGATCAACTTCCCGGACTGAGCATCGTCCGCGACGACGACAGGCCCCGCACCGATCACCCGGTGCGGGGCCTTTTCGCGCGCCGGAATGGGAGTTGCGACCGGGGAAGGACTCACCCGCTGAAGGAGACGAGCATGGACCAGAACGATACCGGCGCCAACCAGGGCAACGAGGACACCCGCGCGGCGGAGATCCACACGCAGAACGCGCAGGAGAACCTGGAAGCGCTCCGCGCCCAGAACCGCCGCACCGAAGCCACCACCGGCGAAGCCGTCGACCACCCCATCGGCCAGCAGGACAGCGGCGGAGCCAGAAACGGCATGACCGCGACGGGCGGCGGCACCGCCTCGACCGGCGCCCGCATCGCCGACAATACCGGAACGGTCTCGGAAGACACCTCGCAGGCCGCCGCGAACGTGGCCAACGCAGAGGACAACCGCGACGCCCTGGCGGAGCAGAAACGGCGCACGGAGGAAACCACGCCAGACGCGGTGCGGCGCCCGATCGGGGAAATGGACGACCGGCGGTAGGGCCGGCGGCAGGCCCCCACCCCGCCCGTCACCTCGCTGCCCCTCCCGCACCAACTGCCTGGGGGAGGGGCGCTGGCGTGCGTTGGTGCGGGTCGCGGGCATCGCAGGCCCTCTCCCCGCTCGTTCCTCGCTGCCCCTCCCCCAAACTGCTGGGGGAGGGGCGCACGCCTGGATCTTCGCGATCCGCACAGATCTCGTCGGGGGGCGATTCATCGCGCCCGTGTCCGAGGCTGCTCCGCCCTCCTCGCGCACACCGGCGTCTCGTAGGGGCAGACCTGCGTGTACCTGCGTGTCTGCCCGCCCTCTCCGCGCGTCAGGACCCCGGCGCGCGACGCGCGGCCGCCAGGTGCTCGCGGTAGCTCGCGACCTTTGGATCGCCCCCGGCCTCGGCTAGAGCGACGGCGCGCTCGTAGCTCCGCACCGCCTCCTCGATGCGCCCCGCGGCCAGCAGCGCGTCACCCAGGCTGTCGTGCGGATTCGGCTCGCGCGGGAATGCTTCAGCGTTGGCCCGGAAGATCGCGATGGCGTCGTCGAGCGCGTGCCGGCGCAGGAGCCAGTAGCCCACCGCATTCAACTCCGACGGTTCGGCACCGGAGCGCGTTGCGGGCGTGCCGCGCAACGCACGGTAGCGGGCGAGTGCCGCATCGATCCCCCCGGCGCGATAGGCGCCCACCACCGCGCGCGCCACGGACCGCTTCGGCGCGGGAACCGCGGACGGGTAGACCAGGTGGGCCCCGAGGAGCGTCGCCTCCCTTCCGGCCAAGTTGGTGAGAACCACGATCGCGCGGTGTTCGTCCGGGTTCACGTACAGGTACGCACCGTACCCGAAAGTGCCGCCGCTGAGCCCGGCGCCGCCGGCCGAGTCCGCCGCCCACCCCAGCGCCGACAGGTCACCGTCCGAGTTAAACGGGCCGAACCTCCCGCGACGGCTCTCCCGCAATGCGCCGTGGATGCCGCTGGTATCGGGTGAAAGGTTGGCCTCGGCGAACCGGAGCATGTCGTTCATCGTCGATCTCAGCCCCCCGGATGCGGTGAAGGCGGGCGCGACGAAGTACGGCTGCGGATCGCCGAACCCGCTGCTCCCGCGCGTCATCCGGCGCTCCATCTCCCCTGTGGGGGTGATCGCCGTGCTTGTCATCCCCAGCGGGGCAAGCACTCGCTCCTGCACCACCACGGCGTACGGCTTTGCGGCTCGCGTGGCCAGCGTTTCGCCCAGCAGGGCGACCAGATTGGAGTACTCGTACCGCTCTCCGGGGTCGCGCGGCAGAGTGTAGCTGGACAGGAAATCGTACATCTGCCCGACCGTGTACGACGCGTACGCCGACGCGTTCTCCGGCCTCGGAAAGTTTCCCGGCATCGCGGGGAGCCCCGACGTGTGGGTCGCCAGGTCGGCGAGAGTGATCTCACGCCCGTTGCGGGCCGGCACCCGTACGCCGGCGGGGAGGAGGCGGGCCAGCGGCTCGGCCAGCGACAGCTCCCCGCGCCGTGCCATGTCAGCCAGCACGACGCCCGCAAATGCCTTGGACACGGACCCGATCTCGAAGACGCTTTCCGCGTTCAAGGGGGGTCCACCCTCCGCGGCGCTGCCATACGCCACGATCCGGCGGCGGCCATCCGGCTCGATGATCCCCACCACGGCACCATGCCGTTGCGGGTCGGGGACGATGGCCGCGAGCATGGCGCGGACCGAGTCGTCGCTGGGGAAGCTCGCCGCGACGGCGGGCGTCCGGGGGAACGCCGGCAGCGAAGCGCAAGAGGCCGCGAGCGAGATCAGCGGGAGGAGCGCGGCGTGGCGGTGGAGGCGCATGTGCAGATCCTGACCAGGGGTGGCGCGCGATGGGCCGGTCGGCTATCGTCATACTGAGTTAACTGTACTAACACAGTGATACAGACGCAAGACATGACTTCCATGTTTCACCTCCGTCCGGAAACGGGCGAGCCGATCTACCTGCAGCTCGTCCGCCAGATCAAGCACGCGGTGCTGACGGGTACGCTGGAGCGTGGGGCGCAGCTTCCATCGGTGCGGCAGCTCGCCAGCACCCTGGTGATCAACCCGAACACCGTGGTGCGAGCGTACCGCGAGCTCGAGCACGCGGGGATGCTGGAGGGAGTCGCCGGGAGGGGGTGGTTCGTCTCCTACGTCGCGCTTCGGCTGCGCGACGAGGAGCGCCGCCAGCGCCTGGAGGAGTACATCGACCAGCTCTGGGTGGAGGGGCGGGCGCTCGGCTACACGACCGGGGATCTGGCCGCTGTGGTGTCTGAGGCGCTGCGGGACCGCGCGGAGGCGGAACGCGAGGGGCGAGGCCGGTGATCTTGACGGAAGGGCTGGAGAAGCGCTACCGCGCGTGGCCCCGCGGCACCCGCCGCGTTGCGCTGGCGGGGCTGGACCTGCGCGTCGGCGAGGGCGGCGTCACCGGACTGCTGGGGCCCAACGGCTGCGGAAAGAGTACCACCCTCAAGCTTCTCCTCGGGCTCGCCAGGCCCACCGGCGGGTCCGCCGCCGTGCTGGGGCGCGACTGCGTGCGGGAGTCGCTCGCGATCCGCCGGGACGTCGGGTTCGTGCCGGAGGAGCGGGGGATCTTCGGCTGGATGCGGACGGCGGAGTTCATCGCAGGGGTGGCGGAGCTCTCCGGCCGGTGGGACGCGGCGGCGGCTTCGCGGCTCGGAAACCGCTGGGGGATCGACGGGCGCGCCCGCCTCCGCAACCTTTCTGCCGGCACGCGCAGCCGCCTCCTCTTCCTGGTGGCGCTCGCGCGCCGCGCGCCGCTCCTGCTGCTGGACGAGCCGACTTCGGGGATGGATCCGGCCGCGGTGGACGATGCACTCTCCGAGGTCGCCGCCGCCGCCGCGGACGGCACCACGGTCCTCCTGGTGACCCACAGGGTAGAGGAGGTGGAGCGAATCTGCGACCGCGTCGTGATCATGAGCGAGGGACGCGCCGTGCTCCACGAGGACCTGGACGATCTGCGCGCGGGCTGGCGCACCATCGACCTCGTGGAATTTCCGTCCGGCGAGCGGCTGCGAAGCTGGCCGGAGGTACACCGGGTGACGAGCGAGGGCGGGCGGGTGCGGCTCGTGGTACGCGCCGGTGCCGACGCGGTGGTCGCCCGGCTTCGGATGATGGGCGCGGAGGTGACGGGGGTCCGGGCGATGCCGCTGCGCGAAGTGTATCTCAGCGCCACGGGGGAGGGCCGCGATGCTGCGCGCGACGATCTGGCGTGACCTCCGCTGGCGGGTGCTCGCGGCGCTCCCGCTGGTGGCCACCCCCGCCCTCCTGGTCGCCTCGTCATACCTCACCGAGGTGCACCGAAACCCCGCGGGACCAGCGGCGGGGGGGTTGGCGGAATACCTAGACGCCGCCTGGTTCCGGATCCCCGGCCCGTGTACGGTTTTCCTGGTCGTCGCGGTACTCGTGGGGGCGCCGGGAACGTTGCTCCGCCCGCGCGCGGGGCTCCGCTACCTCCTAGCGCTTCCGGTCACACGTACCCGCTGGCTCGTGGCCCACCTGGGGATGTCGCTGGCAGCGCTGGCGGGGCTGGTGCTGCTCACCGACGTGATCTTCGCCGTGGCGGCGGTGGCG
>JAUJMI010000063.1:10407-12008 GCA_030446945.1 Longimicrobium sp.
TGGCGCTCTGGGTGGCCGCGAGCGCCTGGGCGGGCGCGGCGCTCGGCGCGTCGGCGCTGGTGCGGTCGCCGGCCGCGGCGGTGCTGCTGGTGCTCGCGGGCGCAGCGTTGATCCCGAACACTCACTTCCGGCTGGACCTCCCGGTGAGGTCCTCCCCTCCGCCCCCTCCGCCGTGGGACCTCTGGTTCCTCGCCGACCCGCGCGCGTGGGCTTCCGGGCCGCCGCTCGCCTCGCTCGCGCTGGCCGCGGGGCTCGGCGCCGCCGGGTTCCTGCTGGCGCTCCGGCGCATCCAGCGGTTCGAACCTTAGCCGGGGTCCGGGCCAGCGGAGACCGCCGCCCGCGCGTCGCAGCCAACTCAATACGACGTAGGCGCGGAGATCCCTCCCCGCGCCTCCTCCCACCCCTCCGCGTCTCCGCGTGAGACCCGCCGCTACAAGATGTACTTCCTCAGATCCTCGTCCTCCACGATCGCCCTGAGACGGTCGCGGACGGTGTCGCCGTCGATCAGGATCGTCTTCTGGTCGCGCTCGGGGAGCTCAAAGAGGATGTCCTCCAGGAGCGTCGTGAGCACGGTGTGCAGGCGGCGCGCGCCGATGTTCTCCATGCGGTCGTTCACCTGCGCGGCGATGCGGGCGATCTCGCGCACGCCCTCGTCGCTGAACTCCAGCGCCGCGCCGTCCGCGGCCACCAGGGCGCGGTACTGCGTCAGGAGCGCGTTCTTGGGCTCCTGCAGGATGCGGATGAAGTCCTCCTCCGTCAGCGCCTTCAGCTCCACGCGGATCGGGAAGCGGCCCTGCAGCTCCGGGATCAGGTCCGAGGGCTTGGAGACGTGGAAGGCGCCCGCCGCGATGAAGAGGATGTGGTCCGTCCGCACCATCCCGTACTTGGTCTGCACCGTGGAGCCCTCGACCACCGGGAGGAGGTCGCGCTGCACCCCCTCGCGGGATACGTCGGGGCCGGGCGCGCCGCCGCGGTCGGTCGCGATCTTGTCGATCTCATCCAGGAAGATGATCCCCATCTCCTCCACGCGGTCCAGCGCCTCGTTGATCACCTCGTCCATGTTGACCAGCTTGTCCAGCTCGTCCTGGAGAAGGATGCGGCGCGCCTCGGCCACGGTCACGCTGCGACGCTTCGTCTTCTTGGGGAGGACGTCCTGCAGCATGTCCATCAGGTTGCTGTCCATCCCGCCGTCCATGCCGCCCATGGGCACGAGCATATTCTCAAGGGGGAGGCTCTGCGTCACCTCCACCTCCACCTGGCGGTCCTCCAGCTTCCCGTCCTTGAGGAGCTGGCGGAACTTGTCGCGGGTGCGCTCGCGCCGCTCCTTCACGCGCTCGTCCTCGGCCGTGACGCCGCCGGGGCCGGCCACGAACACGCGCGCCTTTTCAGTCTCCGACGGCTCGGCAGCCGGCGTGCCGCCGTCCGGAAGGGGCGGGATCAGGAGATCGAGGAGGCGGTCCTCGACGCGACCCTCCGCCAACTCCTGCACGTCGTCCTCGCGGTCGGTGCGCACCATGTTGATGGCCACGTCCACCAGGTCGCGCACCATCGACTCCACGTCGCGCCCCACGTACCCCACCTCCGTGAACTTGGAGGCCTCC
>JAUJMI010000064.1 GCA_030446945.1 Longimicrobium sp.
GGGTACGCCCGCAGCCGCTTCCGCCTGCTGCTCTGGAGCGGGCTCTGCTTCGCGGGGCTCGCCCTGAACAACGTCCTGCTGGTGGTGGACAAACGCGTGATCCCGGAGATGGACCTCTCCGTCTGGCGCACCCTCCCCGCGCTGGCCGGGATCGCGCTCCTCCTGTACGGCTTCGTATGGGACACCCGATGATCCGCGCGAGCTTCGATCGCCACAGGGGGTGCCCGTGGTCCAGGTGATCTCGGGGGCGCTGGTCGCCGGATACCTGGTGGCGGCCCTCTTCTTCCTCCGCTTCCGCCGCGAGACGGGCGACCGGCTCTTCCTGGCGTTCGCGGTCGCGTTTGCGATCCTGGCGGGGCAGCGCGCGGCGCTGGCGCTCATCCCCAGCTCCAACCGCAGCGAGCTCGCCATCTACGGGCTGCGCCTCCTGGCCTTTGTCCTGATCCTGGCCGCCATCGCGGACAAGAACCGCAAGAACCGTTAGGCGGAGAGCGTGGCCTCGCGCGACCGAGCGGCCCCCGTGATCATGCGGGGGCCGCTTCGTCGCCGGGTGGCTTGCCCGCGGTGGCAAGCCTGCGGCGCAACGCCTCTCTCTCCACGTCGAACTCCCGCCAGCGTTCTTCGGTGAAGCCCCCGATCGGGTTCACTGCATCAAGCTCCCGGCGCTTACGCCACAACTCCTCTATCTCGGCATTGATCCGTAGGTACTCCGCCCGGTAACGCTCTATCACCGGGTCGTGGGCCAACGGCTCCATCGAGCTCTAGCGCGTCGGTTTCTCTGCCATGCTCGCCTCCTTCCTCCGTGCTCGGTTGCGGGTCGACACGAACGAGTGCTTCAAGCCTCCTCACCGCACTGTGGAGCTCTATCAACTGGGCTTGGGTGGCTCCGATGTTGACTTCGTGCCCAGCGTGGAGCTCGGCGCTGAGGGCGAGCTTCTGCCCCATGACCTCCGCCTCGCCGCCAATCTTGCTGAAGACGGGGAGATCCGCCGTGATGAGCCGCTTTAGGTGGCTCGGCCGTAGGAAGCGGGCCAGGTACAGGTGACGATCAGTGTGGCGCCCCACAGGGAGACCAGGACGAAGATACGGCTCGACCAGACCAGCGGTACCCACGCAAACACGTCCTTCATCGGGCACCCGTGCGCCTCCGGGTGGGTTCCTGTAGAAACGCGAGCCGTCCGGTGCCCGCTGCATCGAAGCTAGAAAGAGCCGCTAAATCCTACAATACCCGCGCTTTAACTCGTTCGCGCGGAGGCACGACGAGAGCGGGGGGCGCTCCTTCCAGAGCGCCCCCCGCCGTTCTCCCGATGCGCATTCCCTGACGCTGGCCGCTTACTGTCGGGCGGGGAGCTGGATCATGGGGACCGCGTTGCCGCTGACCTGCGGCATCTTGCCGTCCCAGCGCTTGGTCATCTCGTACTGCACCAGCGTGTTGGTGATGCTCTGGCTCAGGAGGCGGTTGGCCTCGGCCTGAGCACGCGCTTCGGCCAGGATGGCCATGGCGCGGCCGGCGGCCTTGATGGAGTCGCCCTGCGCCTGGAACGTGTTCTTTTGCAGCTCGTTCTGAGCGGTCAGCGCCTGCTGCTGCATCACGTTCTTGGTGTTGATCGCCTCCATCACGGCGCCCGGCGCGCGGATCTCGTTGATGGTGAACTGCTTCACCATGAAGCCGTAGATCCCCAGGCGCTGAGAGATCAGCGCCTGCGCCTTGGCGACCGTCTCGGCCTTCTTGGGGCCCAGGATGGACGCGATCTCCTCGCTCCCCACCACCTCCTGCAGCGCCTGCCGGATGGCCTGCTTCACGTAGCCGTGCTGGATGGACTCGATGTCCGTCCGAAAAGTGGAGTACAGCGCCGGCGTCTTGCTGGGGTCCAGCTCGAACGAGAGCGACACGTCCAGTGAGACCGGCTGGCCCTCGACGCTGTTGACGTTGATCTCGTCGTTCTGCTTCGACCCTTCCGTGCTCGCCTGCGTCAGCACCAGCGTCTGCATGAAGACGGGGTACTCCTCGATCCCGGTGGTGACCGGGTTCCTGAAGTGCACCCCCGGGCCCAGCGGCTTCGGATCGATCCCGCCGCCCAGCTTGTGGATGACGATCCCCACGTTCCCCGGGTTGATGTACGTCATTGTGGTGGGGATGACCGCCAGGAGAAGGACGGCGCCGATCAGCAGCGGCGCCTTCCCCAGCATCGCGCCGAACGGGCTGGGGCGGCCGGAGCGGCCGGCCGGGCGGCCGGTGGGGATCTGCATGGTAGCCATACGGTGTGGAGCTCCGCTTTCTTACAGGTGGTGGGCCGCTCCCGCGCGGGGCGCCCGTGCGGCTTCGGCATGACGCCGTCACGGGGATGGATACGAACCGCCGTGGGCCCGGTTTCACTCTGCACCCGATCCGCGCGCGCCTCGATCGATACTCGGCTGTCAGGGTGGTGGATCGAAGGAGAGGGAGCGGTGAGAGCTGGGGGCGCCGCTCGCATCGATGACTGGACCACGGGGTTGCAGTGTGTGGCCGCAGCGCGTTGAACGCAAGGACCTTAGCCGCTCCTGCCCCGGCTACCGCGTGTCGGGGGCGGGCCGGAGCGCGCACCGGCCAGCGCCTCGATGGTGGCCTCGAACGCCCTGAACTCGCTCGGCGCCTCCAGGCGGTGCTTCAGGTCCTACCTGTCCGGGTACGCGTTGCTCCCGTTGGACTCGACTTTCGCCCCCGTCGTCACGATGCGCAGCTTCCAGCCGGAGCCGTCCACCACGTCCTCGGCCACATAGCGCGGGTGCCGGCGGCGCACCCCTGCATCCGCCGCCGTCTTCCAGAAGGCGCGCCACGCTTCCGACGAGGGCACGTTGCGGACCGTGTCGGGGCGGGTTCCGGGGCGGGAGTCCCACGGCATGCGGACCAGCACCACCGTATCGCCGCGCAGCTCCACCCCGGCGGTGCCGACGGCGAACCCGCCGACGGAGTACTCGAGCTCTTGCGGCGCGCCCTCGCTGGGGAGGGGCCTGATCGGGTCGCCGCACGAGGTGAGGAGCGCAGCCGCGAGGAGGATGGCGCGAGGAAGCATCGCTACGTGTCGAGTGGGGTTCCGGGGGTGACATCCCAGAAACGCCGCTGCCAACAAAATCCTGACAGACCGCAACAGCTCTGTGGGATAGTTACTCCCGCGGCTCGCTGATGCGCCCGGGGATCAGCGCGTCCCTGCCGAAGCGGGCGCGCAGGCGGTCCATGATCTCGGAGAGCTTGCGGTCGCGTTCGCTCTCGATGCCGCCGGGCGCTTCGAAGAGGAGCGGCTCGGCGTCCGCGTCCTCGCCGAGCTTGGAGACGCCGACGCCCAGCAGGCGGATGCCGCCCCCGCGCTGCTCCCGGAGCTGACGGAGAAGCTGGCGCGCGACGGCAAAGATGGCGCGGTCCGACTCCAGCGGCTCGGGGAGCGTGCGGCTCGCGGAGCGGTCGGTGAAGTCGGCGTAGCGCAGGCGCACCGTCACCGTGCGCGCCTTCATCCCCTCCTTGCGCAGCGAGGCGCCCGTCTCGGTGGCGAGGTACAGGAGGCGGGTCTCGATGTCGCGCTCGTCCGTGAGGTCGCGCGGAAAGGTGCGCTCGTGCGAGACGGACTTCTGCGGCGAGCGCGGGGTGACCTCGGCGCTCCCCTCGCCGCGGATCACGGCGTGGAGCCACTGCGCGCGGGCCGGCCCGAGCCAGGCGGTCAGCGTCGCCAGGTCGAGAGGGAGCGCCTGGCGCACGGTCGCGATGCCGCGGCGGCGGAGAGCTTCAGCGAAGGAAGGTCCCACGCCGGGAAGGTCCGCCAGCTCCCAGCGCAGCATGAAGTCGCGCTCCCCGCCGGGCGGCACCACGAAGATCCCCGCGGGCTTGTTGACCCCCGCCGCCATCTTGGCCAGCATCCGCGACGTCGCGCCGCCGATGGAGACCACGATCTCCGTCCGCTCGCGCACCGCGGACTGGATGCGGCGCGCGGTCTCTTCGAGCGGCTCGTCGTGGTAGAGGAGCTCGGTGCCGGTGAGGTCCAGGTAGAACTCGTCCACGCTGGCGGCCTCCACCAGCGGCGAGTACTCGTCCAGGACGGCGCGCACCTCCTCGTGCTTGCGCTTCACCATCTCGCCGGGGACGGCGGCGAGGGTGGCTCGGGGGCAGAGCTGGAGGGCGCGCGCCATCGGCATTCCGGCGTGCACCCCGTACTTGCGCGCCGCGTAGCTGGCCGAGGTCACCACGCCGCGACCCTCCGGCCGGCCGCCCACGATCAGCAGCTCGGCACGCCCCGCGTCCTCGGGGTCCGCCAGCTGCGCGCAGCGGACGAAGTACGAGTCGCAGTCGGCCAGCAGGATGCGGCGGGGGCGCGCTTCGGTGGGCATCGGGTGCGTGCGGGTGCCTTGGGGTGATCGATTTCTTCGATACACCGCAGGGCGGCGGATGGGTGAGGGAGCTGCGCGTCACACAGAGACATGGAGGAACCGCCCTGTCCTCAGCTCAGCCGCTCGAGGAGATCGCGGGCGTTGGAGGTGGCGGCGCCGGAGGCGGTGTTGTCGAATATGCACCAGGTCGATGAACCCCGTCGTGCGGCTTCGTTAAGCGATGCGGCGAGGGTGTCGAGGTAGGATGCGGGGTACTCGGAATAGTAGATGCGCGGCGAGCCGTGCAGGCGGTAGTAGACCAGCTCCGGCCAGCCGCCCGGCTCCGCCGCTTCCGGGACGCGCGCCGGGTCGGCGGCGACGCGGGCGACGCGGGATTCCGTCAGTAGCGCCTCCGCGGGGGCGGCGAACCACGACGGGTGGCGCGGCTCGCACGCGATCGCTCCGGCGTGGCGCTCGCGCATGGTGCGAAAGAAGGCGCCCGCGGTGTCTTCATCGAAGGCCAGGCTCGGCGGGAGCTGGACGAGCAGGCATCCTAGCGTCGGACCCAGCGCCGTAGCCTCGCCGAGGAAGCGGTCGAGCGGCTCCTCAGCGCGCGCCAGCTTGGCCGTGTGCGTGATCTCGCGCGGCAGCTTCACGGAGAAGCGGAATCCCTCCGGCACGGCATCGGCCCAGCGCGCGTAGGTGGACGGCCGGTGCGGGCGATGGAAGGAGGAGTTGATCTCCGCCGCCGGGAGGACGGCGGCGTAGCGCTGCAGGTGCGTTCCGTCGGCGGGGAAGCGCGGCTGGTCCTTGAGCGGCAGGCTCCACCCCGCGCATCCCACGTATGAGGCCACCGTGGCTGGGATCGGCTGCGGGTTCATCCCGCCAAACTGATCCCGCCCGCCGAGCGTAGCAAGGGGTGCGACACTCGCCGTCCAGCGGGTGCGCGACACGCGGCACCTTGCTGCGAGGTCCCGGTGCGCAACCGAAATCTGGCCGCCCGGATCCTGGTACTGGCAACGACCGCCGCGCGCGAGCGAAGCACGACGGGCGCGCGCGACGGAACGCGGTTTACGGACGCTCCGCGGCGGCACCCGGGCCGCGGAAGACGACGCCGTCCTTCATCACCCAGCGCACGGCCCGAGTCGCGCGGATGTCGCGGGTGGGATCGCCGTCGAGGGCCACCAGGTCCGCGAGCAGCCCCGGCCGCACCGAACCGAGCCGATCCGCCAGGCCGAAGAGGCGCGCGTTGACGGAGGTGGCGGCCATCAGCGCCTGCAAGGGCGTCATCCCGTAGTCCACCATCAGCTCCATCTCGCGCGCGTTGTCGCCGTGCGTGTACACGCCCACGTCGCCGCCCATGCAGATGGTTACACCGGACTGCAGCGCCGCGCGGAAGGAGGCGCGCTTTTCCCGGATGCGCGCCGGCTCGGGCTCCACCCCTTTGCGCCACCCGCGGTACTGGAGGATGGCGTCGCCCGCCGCCAGCGTGGGGCAGAGCGCCGTCCCGCGCGCCTTCATCAGCCGGAAGACCTCGGCCGTGCCCCCGTCGCCGTGCTCGATCGTGGCGGCGCCGGCGGCCGCGGCCCGGCGCATCCCCTCGGGCGTGGAGGCGTGCACCGCCACCGGGCGCCCCGCGTCGCGCGCGGCCTCGACGGCCAGGCGGATCTCGGCCTCGCTAAAGGTGGGGCGCGACGGCTCATTCGGGCCCCAGCGGTAGTCGCCGTACAGCTTCACCCAGTCCGCGCCCCGCCCGATCTGCCCGCGCACCGCGCGCAGGAGCCCGTCGGTGCCGTCCGCCTCCTCCGCGCCCTGCGGGAAGCTCACCTCGCTCCCCCCCTTGGGCCCGTAGCTACCGCTGGCGACGATGGCAAGCGTCGACACCTGCATCCGCGGCCCGGGGATGATCCCCTGCGCGATGGCGTCGCGGAGCCCCACGTCCGCCCAGCCGGCGCCCTCCGTGCCCAGGTCGCGCACGGTGGTGAAGCCGGCCATCAGCGTGGCGCGTGCGTGCGCGGTGGCGCGGGCGACGCGCAGCGCTTGCGACTCGCGCAGCACCTGGTCGTCCCACGACGTCTCGTTGTACGGGTGGAGGAGGAGGTGCGAGTGCCCCTCGATCATCCCCGGCATCAGCGTGGCGCCGGGGAGGTCCACCACCCGCGCATCCGCCGGCGCGCGCACGGCGGACGCCGGCCCCGCGGCTTCGATGCGCGCCCCGCGCACCAGCACCACCCATCCCTCGTGCGGCGCGGCGGCCACGCCGTCCCACACGCGAGCGGGGCGGATCAGTATCGGCGTCTGCCCGGCGAGCGGGACGGCGCAGAGTGCAAGGAGAAGCGTGAGGAGCGTTCGCATGGTGCGGCTGTGCAGGGTGGCCGATCGTGTCCCGTTTCCGCAACCTACCACGCGCGCCGCGGCACCGAAACAGATGGCCTCACAGACAGAGACAGAGAACCCCCACTTCCTGAACGGAGCGCCGCAACTCTCCTTCAGCCGCGTGTGGCGCGGAGTGGAAGGAGACGGCCTCTGCCGCGCGCGCCGTCCTATCCCATGTTCCATCCCTCGTACGTGCGGCGGGCGCCGCCGCAGTGCGGTGGTTCATACAGACGCCGCTATCGCCGGCTCCCGCGGATGGGGTACCGAACATTGGATGGATCGGTTCGAGCAGGAGAGCCCGTTTCCTTCACTCCGCGCCAGAGCTCGGAGTGACGGCGGGTTCCGAGGCCGCGGCTTCCTTCAGGAAGTGGGGTTCTGTGTGGCTTGCAGTTCGCTCTGCGGCGTTTGTGTGATGCTTTTCGCGATCGTGCTTTCGCTCACACCCCTGCCGCACGCTGGAGGCCTTCGCGCCAGCGCGTGTCGGCCAGAATCATGCGGATCCAGGGCGTGTAGGCGTCCGGATGCGCTTCGGCGTCGAGGGCCAGGTCGTCGAGCGCGACCCAGCGCCAGCCGTCCACCTCGGCGGCGGCGGGGGCGGGGGCGCCGTCCCAGCGGCTCACGAAGACGTGATCGAGTTCGTGCTCCACCAGTCCGCCGCCCACCTCGGCGCGGTAGGTGAAGGCGAAGGCGGGGTGTAGGTCGCACTCGAAGCCCATCTCCTCGCGCAGGCGGCGGCGCGCGGCGCTGGCGACCGGCTCGCCGGGGCGCGGGTGGCTGCAGCAGGTGTTCGTCCACTGGCCGCCGGAGTGGTACTTGGCGGAGGCACGGCGCTGGAGCAGCACGTCGCCGTTTTCATTGAAGACGAACACCGAGAGCGCGCGATGGAGCCGCCCCTCCAGGTGCGCGCGCTGCTTCTCCAGCGTGCCGACTTCGGCGTCGCTCTCGTCTACCAGGACGACGCGCTCTTCGGGGCGTGACAGGTTCATCGGGCCGGACGGGTGCGGGTCGGGGTGTGCCGGAAATTTACACGCGCACGCCGCGCCGCACCACGACCGGCGAACCATCGGCGACGAAAGCCGAGCGGGGCGGAGCGGTGAGCGCTTCGGCGAAGGCGGGGCCGTAGAGCGTGGCCACGTCCGCATCGAGCCCGTGCGCCTCCGCATCCCACACGCGCCACGAGGGATGCTCCACGCGGTACTCCACCGTGCCGCCGCCGCGTTGCGCCGCGTATCCCCAGTAGTGTTCGGTGATGAACTCCGCCTCCGAGCCGGGGACGAGCGGCTGCGGCTCCCCGCGCGTGGTGGCGCGGAGGGTGGACCAGCGGCCGCGGTGCTTCCACCCGTACTCCACCTGCCTTCCACCGCCATCCAGCGGAGCGATCCGGTGGCGCATGGGCATGGCGACGTACCGCTCGTTGTAGATCACCCGCGCCACCGTCGCGATGGCCCAGCGCGGCACGATCTCGCGCACGAAGACCACGCCGCGCCGCCACCCCTCCGGCCCGCGGCGGCGGACGTAGAAGCGCAGGTTCACCTCTTCGAAATGGCGGTGGAAGGGGATCGGCACACCCAGCACCCGCGTGTCCAGGAAGAGGAAGCCAACGATGCTGGCGTACGTCGTCCCTCCCCAAGCGTCCAGCTCCGTCCCGGTGGGGACGAGCGGGCGCAGTGCGGCCGGATCGACCTCGTAGTTGAGCATGACGAGGTCGCGCCACTCGGCCGTCAAAAAGCGGCCGGAGAGCGCGCCCGCGTCCCCAGGCATCGTTGCCATGGTGGGCTCTGGGACGAGCTGGGGGAGAGGGCCCCTCAGAGCCCGCCCAGCTCCTCCGACAGCGTGCGCGACACGCTCGACCAGTCGTAGCGATCGCGCGCCACCCGGAACAGCGCTTCCTTGTGCCGCTCGCCCATCTCCAACGCGATGGGGACGTGGCGGACGATGTCGGCCACGGTGCGCTGGGGCGAGGGGTCCAGCTTCATCGCCTCGGCGGCCTCAGGCGGGAGGACGGTGGCGACCGAGTCGATGCTGGCCTTCATGCCGCCGAAGTAGGTGCCGAGCGGAAAGGCGCCGCTGGCCAGCGCCTCCAGGAAGACGAGCGGACCCGCTTCCTTGACCACCGAGGGGAAGACCGCGGCGTCGCAGCAGGGGAAGAGGTAGCGCAGCTCGGCGTGGGTCAGATAGCCGGTGAAGATCACGCGGTCGCGGCGCACGTGCCGCCGGCCCGCATCGAAGTACGCGTCCAGCTCGCCGCGCTCGCGCAGGCCGTCCATGAAGCGCGCGACCTTGGTGAGCTCCGTGGAGCCGCCCTCGCCCTCGGGGTCGCCCTCCAGCTCGCGACCGCGGGCCACGATCTCGGTGAAGAGGTCGCGCTCGCCGTGCTCCAGCGCCCAGAGCATCGCCTCCAGCGGCTCGCGCAGGGGGCCGTGGCCCACCACCACCAGGCGCATCTCCGGGTTGCGTTCAAGGAGCAGGGGGAGGGCGGCGACCACCTCCTGCACCCCCTTGGCCGAGATCAGGCGGCCGACGTAGAGCAGCGTTGGGTCGCGCTCCCAGTCCACGGTGTCCAGCCTGGCCTCCAGCTCCGCGTCGGGGACCTTGGCGACGTAGCCGCGCCCCGCGGCCAGCGCCTCGTCCAGCGCCGCGCCGGTCAGCTCCCCGCGCAGGGCGGCGAGCATGGCCTCCGTCTGCGCGGGGGTGCGGCCGCGGGCGAGGCCGGAGAGCGACTCGCGGAGCTGGGCGGCCTTGCGGGGGCGCTCCGCGCGCGCGACGGGCTCGAACTGGCTGGTGTCCACGCCCAGGTGCAGGTCCACCATCTTCTCGTCCAGCCCGGGGACGCCGGTGAAGACGGTGCTCACCCGGCCCCGCATCTCGGAGCCGATCACGAAGATGCGCCCCGCCGCCATGAACGCCTCCGTCGCCATGCGCAGGAAGCGCTCGTCGCGCTTGACGGCGTACTCCAGCGCGCTGCCGTGCGGCATGATGGAGAAGGGGATCCCCTCCGCCGCGCCCACGCGCTGCGCCACCACCGACATCAGCACGGCGTGGTTGGCGTGCATGGCCGTGATCCGGTTCTCGCGCACGATGCGGGTGAGCGCCCGGACGTTGCGGTCCGTGTAGGTCTCGATGGCCGCATCGTCCAGGTCCACCATGGGGACGACGTTGGTGAACTCCTCGTATTTGTCCCACACGTACACGGGGAGCGTGTCGCCCAGCACCGGCTTGTGGAGGATGCAGCAGCCGGGGTGCTCGCCTTCTTCTCGCCGGTAAAAGGTCTCGACGCTGCCGTCGGGGTGGTAGTGGCGCGCTTCGGAGATGAAGGGGTAGCGCTCGGGATGGTTCTCCTGCGCCATCAGGTGGACGGTCTCCCCCTGGCGGCAGAGCGACTCCACGACGGAGCGCGTCCACAGGTTGCTTCCGGAGCCTTCCAGCAGGTACCCGTGCAGGATGCAGATCATGGCGCTCTCTCGCGGCGTGGTGGGGGGGCCGGACGGGCGGCGGGGTCGCAAGAGCGCGGCCAGCCGGCGGATCGCACGCCGGGGAGGGCTTGTAGCGCCCGGCCGGCGGACGTAAGCTGTGCGCGAAGCCTGCCATCCACCCCGCGGAGAACGGTCATGGATCTCAAGATCTTGGAGTCGGCGCGCTCCTGTTTTCCCCCCGCCCCGGGCGCGCTGACGCTCGGCGCGGTGGTGCACGACCGCGCCTGCCATCCGGAGCCGCTCGTCGCGCTTCCGCTCTCGATGATCAACCGCCACGGCCTCATCGCCGGCGCCACTGGAACGGGGAAGACAAAGACGCTGCAGGTCATCGCCGAGCAGCTGTCCGCGGCCGGCGTGCCGGTTTTCCTGTCCGACGTGAAGGGCGACCTGTCCGGGATCGGCGCGCCAGGCGAGACGAGCGAGCGCGTCACATCGCGGGCGGCGGAGACGGGCTTCGCGTGGCGGCCCCTCGCCGCGCCGGTCGAGTTCCTGAGCCTCACGGGGAAGCACGGCGCACAGCTGCGGGCGACCGTCTCTTCCTTCGGGCCGGTGCTCCTCGCCAAGGTGCTGGGGCTCAACGCGACGCAGACGAGCGTGCTGAGCCTCGTCTTCAAGTACTGCGACGACAAGGGCCTGCTCCTCCTCGACTTCTCCGATCTGCGCGCCGTCCTGCAGCACCTCACGGGCGAGGGCGCGGGTGAGCTGGCGCAGTACGGAGGGATGTCGAAGGCGACCGTCGGGGTGCTGCTGCGCGAGATGATCGAGCTGGAGCAGCAGGGCGCCGAGGACTTCTTCGGCGAGCCGGAGTTCGACCTGGACGACCTGCTGGAGGTGGAGGCGGACGGGCGCGGACGGGTGAGCGTGCTGGAGCTGCAGGACGTGCAGGACAGGCCCGCGCTCTTCAGCACCTTCATGCTCTGGATGCTGGCCCGCCTCTACAACCAGCTCCCGGAGGTGGGGGACGTGGACCGGCCGAAGCTGGTCTTCTTCCTGGACGAGGCGCACCTGCTCTTCGACAACGCGAGCGAGGCGCTGCTGAACCAGGTGGAGCAGGTGGTGCGGCTGATCCGCTCCAAGGGCGTCGGCGTGTTCTTCATTACGCAGAACCCCCGCGACGTCCCCGCCGAGGTGCTGGGCCAGCTCGGCCACCGCATCCAGCACGCCCTGCGCGCCTTCACGCCGGACGACGAAAAGGCGCTACGCTCCGCCGCCCGCACCTTCCCCAAGACCACCTTTTACGACATCGAGGAGACGCTGACCACGCTCGGCATCGGCGAGGCGCTTGTGACCACTTTGTCCACTAACGGGGTCCCCACGCAGCCTTTCGCCACGCGTATCGTGCCCCCAGCATCGCGCATGGGCCCGCTCACCGCCTCCGAGCTCGAGGAAGTGAACGAGGGCTCCGAGCAGGTCCGCCGCTACGCCACCGACATCGACCGCGAGAGCGCCCGCGAGATGCTCGCGGATCGCGCCGCGCCGGTTCGCGAAGAGGAGGAGGAGCGGGACGACGCCCCCGAGAAGCCGCGCAGCCGCCGCGAGAAGGAGGCGCCGAGCACCCTCGACAAGATCCTGAAGTCGCCGCTCACCCGCACCGTCGCCGGCGCCATCACGCGCGGCATCATGGGCGCGCTCCTCGGCGGAAGCTCCCGCGGGCGCAGCCGTCGGCGCCGTTAACTACAGGTCTCACACAGAGACACATGGAGCGGAGAAACAAACCACTTCCTGAACGGAGCGCCACAC
>JAUJMI010000429.1 GCA_030446945.1 Longimicrobium sp.
CGGTGATCGACGACGGCGGGCACATCCTCAACTGGGAAGAGGCCGCCGCCTCCGCCTGGGGCGGCATCCAGCTCCGCGCGGTGCGCACGCCGGACGGGCTGCTGACGCCCGAGATCGTCGCGGACGCGATCCGGCCGCCGAGCCTGTACGTCCCACAGACCTCGGTGGTCTGCCTGGAGAACACGCACAACAGCGCCGGCGGACGGGTGACGCCGCTGGACCAGGTGAGGGCGGTGGCCGCCGTGGCACGCGAGCGCGGGGTGGCCGTCCACCTGGACGGGGCGCGGCTCGCCAACGCGTCGGCCGCGAGCGGAGTGCCGATGGCGGAGTTCGCGGCCGAGGCGGACACGGTGATGGTGGCGCTCTCCAAGGGGCTGGGCGCACCCGTGGGGTCGCTGCTGGCCGGGAGCGCGGCGCACATGGAGCGCGCCTGGCGCGTGCGGCGGCGGATGGGGGGCGGGATGCGGCAGGCAGGGATCCTGGCGGCGGCGGGGCTGCACGCGCTGCGCAACCACTTCCCCTTCCTGGCCGAGGACCACCGGCGGGCGCGTCTCCTGGCGGAGCGGGTCTCCGCGCTCCCGGGCGTGGCCGCCCCGGTGCCGGACACCAACATCGTCATGCTCGACCTGGTGGACCCCGCACGGGAGCCGGCGGCGCTCCTGGCGGCGCTGGAGGCGCGCGGGGTGAAGCTCACGCAGTTCGGCGCGCGCAGGCTGCGGGCGGTCACGCACATGGACGTGGACGACGCGGGGATCGAGCGCGCGGCGGCGGCGCTGGAGGAGGTGCTGGGCTCCGGGCGCGGCTGAGGATTCCGGGCGTTCGCGGCGGCGCCGGAGAGCCTTGCGTGGGGGGTGTTTTTGCCGTACACTTTCGCCTTGTCTTCGGGAACGGCATCCGGGGCCGGGGGTATTCAGGACTTCCGCACTTCAGCTCTCCCAGAGCATCCACACTGAGGAATCCAATGGCAAAGGTCGAGATCGCGGACGACAAGAAGAAGGCCCTGAACGTCGCCATCGGGCAGATCGAGAAGGCGTACGGCAAGGGGTCGATCATGCGCATGGGCGTGAACGCCCCCGCGATCAGGGTCAGCGCGATCCCGACGGGCGCGGTCAACCTCGACGCCGCCATCGGCATCGGAGGGGTGCCGCGTGGAAGGATCACAGAGATCTACGGGCCGGAGTCCTCGGGCAAGACGACGCTCTGTCTGCACGTGATCGCCAACGCCCAGCGCGCGGGCGGCGTGGCCGCGTTCGTGGACGCGGAGCACGCGCTGGACATCGAGTACGCGCGCAAGCTGGGGGTGGACGTGGACAACCTCCTCGTCTCCCAGCCGGACACGGGCGAGCAGGCGCTGGAGATCGCCGAGGTGCTGGTGAGGTCGAGCGCGGTGGACGTGGTGGTGATCGACTCGGTGGCCGCGCTGGTGCCGCGCGCCGAGATCGAGGGGGAGATGGGCGACAGCCACGTCGGCCTGCAGGCGCGGCTCATGAGCCAGGCGCTGCGCAAGTTGACCGGCGCCATCAACCGCTCCAACACCACCGTGATCTTCACCAACCAGATCCGCGAGAAGATCGGCGTGATGTTCGGCAACCCGGAGACGACCACCGGCGGCCGCGCGCTGAAGTTCTACGCCTCGTTGCGCATCGACATCCGCCGCATCGGGTCGATCAAGGACAAGGAGGTCCTGGTCGGCAACAAGACGCGGGCGAAGATCGTCAAGAACAAGGTGGCGCCGCCCTTCAAGCAGGCGGACTTCGACATCATGTTCAACGTGGGGATCGACCACTACGGGATCATCGTGGACCTGGGGGTGGAGAACGAGGTGGTGCAGAAGTCGGGCGCCTGGTTCTCGTACGGCGAGGTGCGGCTGGGGCAGGGGCGCGAGAACGCCAAGCAGTTCCTGCAGGAGAACCCGCAGCTCGCCGCCGAGGTGGAATCCAAGGTCAAGGACATCCTCGGCATGCGCGGCGTGAACGCCGCCGCCGACGGCGACGGCGCGGCTTCGGACGACTGAGGCAGGCTCTGGATGCGAAGATGGCCCCTACCCGCACGCGGGTGGGGGCCTTTTTCGTGGGATTGCGTCGTTTCGTGGGCGGACGCGGGGCACCGGGGGATGAACACCGGGGGCGTGAAGGCACCGGGGATGAAGCCCGCGGCCGGAACCACGGGAAGACCGCTGAAGCGGCGTCGCGGAACCAGCCATTCCGCGGAGGCGGAGATTATGCGGTTTTTTGCCGCGAGCTCACCCGCCTTTGGAGAGGTACGCGTCGACGGCGCCGGGGTCGAAGAGGGAGCCGGCGCCGGAGCGGAGGAGCGCGCGGCGGGTGGCGGGGGGGAGCGGCGGCTGGTACGGGCGCGGGCAGGTAATGGCCTCCACCACGTCCGCGGTGCGCAGGATGCCCGCGAGCACGAGCACCTCCTCGTCTGCCAGGATGTCGCGGAGGGTGGCGTAGTCGTCGTACTGGTGGCGGATCAGGGTGGCGCCGAGCGGGCCGCACACGCCCCTCGCGATCTCCGCACCCAGCTCGGCCTGGCGGTGGACGATCTCCAGCTCGGCGCGGGTGAGGACCTCCGTCTTGCGGAGGAGCCCGGCGGGGACGCCGATCATCCCCACCTCGTGGAGGAGCGCGGCGTGGTGCAGCACCGCGCGGAACTCCGGATCGATGCCCTGGTGCGCGGCGAACCGGTCCGCCAGCATCGCCACGCGCGCGCAGTGGCGAGCGAGGCCGAGCTCGTCGTCGCGCCGCTCCAGCGCCACCATCAGCGCGGAGGCGGCGGCGAGCGCGGCTTCGTCTTCCGCGTCTGCCAGGTCGGGCGGCGGCTCGCGGCGCGGCGAGCCGAACAGGCTGCTCAGAAACTTCAACGGGGGTGACTCCGGGAAGGGAGTTCGGCAACACTTCGCCCGTGCGTGGAAAGCACCGTGCGTGCCGGACGACTGCTACACGCCATCATCGTGTAAGTGCGGCGGAGGCGCGGGGGGCGGGTGGCCCTCGCGTAGCAGTTCGCAGCGACGGATGGAATCGGGTGCGCGGCGGCGCAAACTTTTCCGCCGCATGGAGTTGCGGTTCCGGGGGCGGAGGGCTCGGTTGACGCCCGGCATCCGGCCCGCGACCTTGTCGCCCGCTGCACGGCGAGGGGGGCTGTTTTCGGCATCGGGGTTGCACCGGTGCGGGGCGGCCGGTCGAGCGGCCGGGCGCCGAATCGAGACCGAGAGCGGGCCGCGGGCCCCCAGAAGAGGAATCCTTTGACCGACCCGAGACATGCGCCGCCGACCGGCCGCTACTTCTACGTGCTGGCGCTGACGGCGCGGGGCGTGGTGTACGGCGACATCGGCCCCAGCCCGCGCTACGCGATGCGCGAGTCGGTCCACGGCCCGTCCGGGATCG
>JAUJMI010000430.1 GCA_030446945.1 Longimicrobium sp.
GGGGGGGATCTCAGGCGGGGACATCGGCCGCGATTCGTTCGGCAAGCTCGTGGTCGGCGGGGGTGTTGACGTTGAGGAAGAGGACCTCCGGATCACCAAACCGCTCCACCTCCGCCAGCGGCACCCGCACCGCGGGGAAGCGCTCCAAGAGCGGGTACAGCGCCCGCGGCCCCTCCGCGATCATCCGCTCGGCCCCCGCGAGGCACTCCGCCGGATACCAGGCGCAGAGCGGCTCCACCCCCCACGGCCCCCGGCTCTCCGGACCGACGATGGCCCCCCGCGCACCCTCCGCGATCCGCCGCAGCAGCGCCGCGGGCACGAAAGGCATGTCGCACGCCACGCACAGCGCGCCCGCGTAGCCCCGCTCCGCCGCCCACCTCACCGCCGCCACGATCCCCGCCAGCGGTCCCACGCCCGCCACCTCGTCCGCCCGCCACTCCACTCCGAGATCCGCGAACAGCGCAGCATCGTTCGCGATCGCCGCCACCTCCGCCCCCGCTTCCGCAAGCGAATCCCGCACCCGCTCCACGATCCGCCTGCCGCCGACCCGCGCGAGCGCCTTGGGAGCCCCGAATCGCCGGCTCGCCCCGCCGGCCAGGATCGCCCCGAAGAACCGTTCCCCGTTTCCCGTTCCCCGTTCCCCGTTCCCCACTTCCCCGCCGTTCACATCCGCCACGCATCCTCCACGTGCTCCACCTCCGGCTCGCCTCCGCGCACCAGCACGGCCACGGCGTCGAAGCGGTACACTTCGCCGTCCGCGCCATAGCGCTCGATCCAGGCGGCGGCCACCTGGGCGATCTCGCGGCGCTTCCTGGCGGTGATGGCCTCCAGCGGGTGGCCGTAGCCGAGGCCGGCGCGCGTCTTGACCTCCACGAACGCGACGACCTCGCCGCGGCGCGCGACGAGGTCGATCTCCTTGTGCCCGAGCCGGAAGTTGCGGTGCGTCACCGTCCAGCCGGCGCGGGCCATGTGCCGCGCCGCGATCTCTTCGCCGCGGTCGCCCAGGGGCTTGTTGGACAAGCTAGCGCGCCGCGGCCACCGGCTCCGCCAGCTCCCGCCCGATCGCCTGGGCGATGGTGCCGATCTGGTCCATCAGCGTGTCGAACTGATCCGGGAAAAGCGACTGTGCCCCGTCGGACATGGCGCGCTCCGGGTCCGGGTGCACCTCGATCATCAGCCCGTCCGCCCCGGCGGCGACGGCGGCGCGCGCCATCGGGATCACCTTGGCGCGCAGCCCCGTGCCGTGGCTGGGGTCCGCGATGATGGGGAGGTGCGAGAGCGACTTCACCACCGGGATGGCGGTGAGGTCCAGCAGGTTGCGCGTGTGCGTGTCGAAGCCCTTCACCCCGCGCTCGCACAGGATCACCTGGCCGTTCCCCTCGGCCAGGATGTACTCGGCCGACATCAGCAGGTCCTTGACGGTGGCCGCCATGCCGCGCTTCAGCAGGATCGGCTTGCCGCTGCGGCCGGCGCGGCGCAGCAGCGAGAAGTTCTGCATGTTGCGCGCGCCGATCTGGATGATGTCCGCGTGCTCGGCCACCAGGTCCAGGCTCTCGGGGTCCACCGCCTCGGTGACGATGGCCATCCCCGTCTCCTCGCGGGCGCGGGCCAGCAGGCGCAGCCCCGGCTCGCCCAGCCCCTGGAAGGCGTACGGCGAGGTGCGCGGCTTGAAGGCGCCCGCGCGCAGGATGGTGGCCCCCGCGGCGGCCAGCCGGCGGGCGACGTCCATGATCTGCGCCTCGCTCTCCACGGCGCAGGGCCCGGCCATCACCACCACCTCGCTGCCGCCGATGCGGGTGCCGTTGTCCAGCGTGATGACGGTGGGCTCCTCCCGCCACTCGCGCGACACCTGCTTGTACGGCTGCGAGACGTGGATCACCTCCATCACTCCCGACAGCGACTCCAGCCGATCCGCGTTGACCTTGCCGTCGTTGCCGACGAGGCCGATGGCGGTGCGCTGCTTTCCGGGCATGGGCCGCGCCTCGTAGCCCATCTCTTCCATCGTATCCACGACGCCCTGGATCTCTTCGGGGGTCGCATCGTGTCTCATCACGACCAGCATGGCCGGCTCGTCTGTTCGGGTTGCTTCGTTCGATGCACTTCCGCACTCAATCTACCTGCGCCGGGTGCGAACGTCCATCGGCACAAACCCGGTGCGCGCCTGCGGTTTGACAGCGTTCCGGAGTGGACGGGGAAAGCAAAAGCGCCGGCTCCTCGTGGGAGCCGGCCCTGCTCTCACAACGGCTGCGAGAACATATGGCCTCACACAGGGCCACGGAGGGGACTGAAAGAACGGCAAAAGCGGGTTCTCTGTGCCCTCGCCTCAGTGTCTCTGTGTGACGCTTTTCTCCCTCGCGCTACCAGCGCGAAAAGGTGCCGCGCGCGTCGATGTGGATGAAGGGGCCGTGGGCGCCGTTGTCCGGGTACACGCCAGCGCCGCCCTTGAGCTCGGGGAAGCGCTCCTCCACGCGGTCCACGGCGCGGCGGATCACCAGCACGTCGTCCGTGTCGCGGCGGCCGTCGCCGTTCAGGTCGTCCATGTAGCCGTCGCGGTCGTTGTCGATCCACACGTCCGACGCGTCGCCGTAGGTGTGGCGGCTGAGGAGGGCACGCCCCTCGTCGAGGCCCTGCACGTTGTACGCGGGGGTGCGGAAGCCGCTCATCACCGCCACGTGCTCCGCGCGCACGCCCATGGCGTTAAGCTCCTGCAGCACCAGCTCCAGCTTGTCGATGAGGCGCATGTCCAGGGCGAGGTACTTGGGCCACACGCCGAACTGGTCCTTGGTGAGGAAGTTCCGCAGGCGGAAGTGGGTGGAGACCTGGAGGTCCTGGTTCTCCGGCGTGACCTCGATGAAGCCGGAGGGCGGCGCGTACGCGTCCGCGATCCCGTCCGTCTCCGTCTCGTACGCGCCGATGCGGTAGCCGTTCAGGTAGCCGCCGCGCTTCTGGGAGAAGGGGACCAGCGTGATGACCTGCAGCTCGTGCATCACCTGCTGGAAGCCGAGGGCGCTCAGCGACAGGCGGTAGATGCCGGGGTCGGCGGGAGCCACCAGCCCGGCGGCCAGCTTCGCCTCGCCGCTCAGGACGCCGCCGCGCACGGGGGTCACGGGGAGCCAGCGGTAGCCGGCCTCGGGCGCGGGCTGAACCGCCCACTCGATGGGCAGGCTCAGCGGCCGGCGCGGGTCGGTGGTCACCACCCGCAGCTGGCCGCTGCGCCCGAACGCCCGCTGTCCCAGCCGCACGGCCGCGTCCGGATCGGGACGCGCGGCGGCTTCGCTGCTCCAGGTGAACGGCGCCAGCGAGCGCGCCGGGGGCGACATCCCCAGCGCTGCGGCTGCGGCTGCAAGGGCGGCGGAGGCGGCGAGGGCAC
>JAUJMI010000431.1 GCA_030446945.1 Longimicrobium sp.
TATGTCACTCCTTGTGGTCGGCAGCGTGGCGCTCGACACCGTCGAGACGCCCTTCGGCAAGGCGGAGGACGCCCTCGGCGGCTCCGCCACCTTCTTCTCCGCCGCGGCTTCCCTCTTCTGCCCGGTGCAGCTCGTGGGGGTGGTGGGGGCCGACTATCCCACGCACGACCTCCAGTTCCTCTCCGACCGGGGGGTGGACCTCCAGGGGCTGGAGCAGGCGGCCGGGGAGAGCTTCCGCTGGTCGGGCGTCTACAGCTACGACCTGAACTCGCGCGAGACGCTGGAGACGCGGCTGGGGGTCTTCGCCGACTTCGCCCCCAACATCCCGGACGCCTTCCGCGACACGGAGCGGGTCTTCCTGGGGAACATCGACCCCGAGCTGCAGAACGGCGTCCTCGACCAGGTGCGGAATCCGCGCTTCGTGGCGTGCGACACCATGAACCTGTGGATCGACATCAAGCGCGACCGCCTCCTCGATCTGCTCAAGCGGGTGGACCTGCTGCTGGTGAACGACGGCGAGGCGCGGCAGCTCTCGGGCGACTTCAACCTGGCGCGCGCGGCCCGGTGGATCATGGACCGCGGGCCGCGGTACCTGATCATCAAAAAGGGCGAGCACGGGGCGATCCTCTTCACCCCGAACGGCGTCTTCTTCGCTCCCGGCTACCCGTTGGAAGAGGTGTTCGACCCCACCGGGGCCGGCGACGCCTTCGCGGGCGGCTTCATGGGGCACCTGGCGCGCTGCGGCACCGCGCTGGACGACGCGGACCTGCGCCGCGCGGTGATCTACGGCTCGGTGCTGGGCTCGTTCGCGGTGGAGAAGTTCTCGGTGGAGCGATTCAGGGACCTCACCATGGAAGAGATCGAGGAGCGCGCGCGGGCCTTCCGCGACATGACGGTGTTCGACCTCCCGGTGCCCGCGGGTGTCTGACACGGCCCCGGGGCTGTCGTACCGCGCCGCCGGCGTCGACATCGACGCGGCGACGCATGCCATGAAGGGGGTGGCCGCGCTCGTACGCTCCACCGCAACGCCGGACACCCTCTCGGAGCTGGGCTCCTTTGGCGGCCTCTTTCGCGTGCCGGCGGACGTGCGGCGGCCGGTGCTGGTGGCCAGCACGGACGGCGTGGGGACGAAGCTCAAGGTCGCCTTCACCACCGGGCGCCACGGCACGGTGGGCGAGGACCTCGTCAACCACTGCGTCAACGACATCCTGGTGCAGGGGGCGAGGCCGCTCTTCTTCCTGGATTACGTGGGCGTCGGCCGGTTGGAGCCGGGCGTGGTGGAGGAGCTCGTCTCCGGGGTGGCGCGCGGGTGCCGCGAGAACGGGTGCGCGCTACTGGGCGGCGAAACGGCGGAGATGCCGGACATGTACTCCCCCGGCGAGTACGACCTCGCCGGGACCATCGTGGGTGTGGTGGAGGAGGACCGCGTGCTCGACGGCCGCGCCATCCGTCCCGGCGATGCGGTCGTGGCGCTCGCGTCCAGCGGGCTGCACACCAACGGCTACTCGCTGGCGAGGCGCATCCTGTTCGACCGCATGGGGTTGTCCACAGACGATGCGTTTCCCGAGGAGGACGGGAGCGTGGCCGACGTGCTGCTGCGCGTGCACCGCTCGTACCTGCGGCCGCTGACGCCGCTGCTGGAGCGCGGCTTGCTCCGCGGGCTGGCGCACATCACGGGCGGCGGGCTCACGGACAACGTCCCGCGCATCCTGCCCGAGGGGAGGGCGGCGCGCATCAACACGGCGTCGTGGGAGGTGCCGGCCGCGTTCCGCGTGCTGCAGCGCGAGGGCGGGGTGGAGCGCGCGGAGATGTTCCGCGCCTTCAACATGGGGGTGGGCATGGTGGCCGTCGCCGCTGCGGTCGACGCGGACGCGGTGGTTGGCGCGCTGAATGCGGCGGGCGAGACGGCCTGGATCGCGGGGGAGATCGTCCCCGGCGAACGCAAGGTGATACTGGAGTGACGGAGATCCGATGAAGCACACCCTCGCGGCCACTCTGGCGGTGGCCTTTGCCGCGCCGGCGCTGGCGGCCCAGAACGACATCGACACCATCTGCAGCGAGCGGTTCGGGCGCAACGCGACGCTCCAGAGCCGCTGCGCCGCGGTGGCCCAGGCGGTGGACGCGGCGCAGCCGCAGCTCGGCATCCTGATGGCGGGCGGCAATCCGACGCTCGGCACCGCCAGCACCGGCGGCGTGCGGCTGGGGCTCCTTCCCCGCGTGAGCGCCGGGGTGCGGCTGAACGTGGTGCTGGCGCGCCTCCCCGACATCCGCGACGAGAACTCGTCGACCGACGAGGTGGGGCTGGACGAGCTCACCTTGCCGGCCCCGGCCGTGGGCGGCAACCTGTCCGTCGGCGTCTTCCCCGGGATCAGCCTGGCGCCGATGGTGGGCGGGTTCGGCGCGATCGACCTGCTGGGCAGCGCCACCATCCTCCCGGTGTCGCTGGCGGGGGTCGAGGGACTTGAAAAGAACCCGCTTTCCTGGGGCGCGGGGGCGCGGCTGGGTCTGCTGCGCGAGTCGTTCGTCACCCCTGGCGTCTCCGTCTCGGTGATGTACCGCCAGATGGGCGACCTGCAGTTCGGCGACGTATGCCAGGGCGAGGAGTCGCAGCATCCGGCCGAGCCGAATGGCCGCCTGTGCAGCACCAACGAGGGCGACTTCGGCGAGATCGAGTTCGGGCTGTCGAACGTCAGCGGGCGCGCGGCGGTGAGCAAGCGCCTCCTGGGCTTCGGCCTCACGGCGGGTGTGGGGTACGACCGGTTCGAGACGGACGGGAACATCGCTTTCCGCGGGCCGCCGCCGCTGGGGTTCGCGCCGCAGCAGATCTACCGGCTCGACAACGTGGCGGTGGACAACGACCGCTGGTCGGCGTTCCTCAATGGGTCGTTCACCCTCCTGATCGGCTCCATCGTGGCCGAGGCGGGGTGGATGCAGGGGCAGGAGCGGATCACCGGCTTCCCGGAGCGCAGCGAGTTCGATCCGAAGCAGGGGACGTTCTTCGGCAGCATCGGCGCGCGGCTGTCGCTCTGAGCGGATGAGCGACGACGCTCGCTGGATGGCGCGGGCCCTGGAGCTGGCGGGGCGCGGCTGGGGGCGCGTGGCGCCGAACCCGCTGGTGGGCGCCGTCATCGTGCGTGACGGCGAAGGGGTGGGCGAGGGATGGCACACGGAGTACGGCCATCCCCACGCGGAGGTCGAGGCGGCGCCGGCCCCCCCCGGGGCGGCCCCGGGCGGCACCCCGTTAGTTAAGGGGGGGGCGGGCCGGCCCCCACGCGAAACACCGCCCCGCACCGATGGCCCGCGAGCGGGGGGGGGGCCCCCCGGCGGCGTGGCCCCCCCGGATACCAAACCCAAAGCCGCGGGCCGGGGG
>JAUJMI010000432.1:0-1286 GCA_030446945.1 Longimicrobium sp.
GCGTGCTCCACCTCGTCCTCGCCGCGCAGGGCGGCGTCGAGGCCCCACCGGGCGCGGTGGGTGCGCTGCAAGGCACCCATCGCCAGGTGGACCTGCACGTACGCTACGTCCTGGGGCGTAGCGGAAGGAGCGCGCTGCTTGGGACAGCGGACGACGTCCGCCACCACCGAATACCACGAGCAGGTGTGGCCGAGCCCCAGCGTGTGTACCATCTCGTGCGCGATCAGCCCCGGCGCGCCTGGCCGGGTGAAGGTCCTGGCGTCATCGAACCGCACCGCGCCGAACCCGATGTCGGCCCCGCTGTACGCCACCGATCCTAGCCCCGCCGTCCGCAGGCTTCGCTCCACCCACACGAGCACCAGGTCCTCCGGCGCATCGTCCACCGGATCCGATTCCGAGAAGCGCGCGGGGCGGAAGAGGTGCTCGCCCAGGTCGCGCTCCAGCTGGGCCACGTCGCCCCAGAAGGCCGCCGAGTCGCGCGCGCTGATGGGCTCGGAGGTGTACTCGTGGTCGAAGGCCACGCGCAGTGGAAAGCTCCCCGGGCGCCACGCAGGCACTGTGCTGCTGGGCGCCCCGACGCCGGAGGGAGCTCCGCGCCGGAAGAAGCCGCTGCTGCACCCCCGGCAGGTGGGCGCGAATCCACGCCTCGCGCTGATCTCCACGGTCTGGCCGGCGTGCGTCCCCGCCCGGATCGTCCAGCGCCGCGGCAGCAGGACCATGCGCACCTCCTCGTCCCACTCCACGCGGCCCAGCGAAGCCACGGACGGGTGAAACACGCGCGCCGCCGTCTCCGCCGCGTCCACCACCACCCGCAGCGAGTCGCCGCCCAACGACTCCGGACGCGGCACCACGAAGCGCCCCTCCGCGTCCGTGGACGCCGAGTCCGCCCACGTGCCCGCGAACGCCGTCACCCGCAGTCCCGCCGTCGGGGACCCGTCCGCCGCCCACACCTGCCCGCGGATCGCCTGCGCATCCGCCGCCCGGGCCTGCGCCCCCAGCATCGCCGCCGCGCACAGCGCGCGTGCGGCCGTCGATCGTATCCACATCCAAGCACCACTCGCTGAAGCACTTGCGCGGCCCCCTCGCCGCGCGGCCCGCTCTGTACACCGGATCAGGGGACAGGTTACAGGGGACAGGGAACAGCCGGCAGAATCCGGGCGTTGGACAGTTTGAGCCGATCCGGTGCGGCCTGCCCGCAGCTGCCGCCGAACCACTGCTGGCGTGGAATGGGCGCGAGCGCGCAAGCTGTTGCCGTTGGTGGGTTTGGGGCGATTGCCGGCGGCGGG
>JAUJMI010000432.1:1386-3368 GCA_030446945.1 Longimicrobium sp.
GCTTAGACGGAGTCGTCGATGCCGGGGCCGAAAGCGAAGCAGAATAGGAGGGGTGTCGCCGAGCGGGAGAACACCCCTGCCGTTCGGGAGCGGCAGGGCGAAATGTTCCCGGGCGAGATCCGCGTAGCGCGGGTCAGCTTTAGCGGTCCTAGCCCATTGCCGGCCCACCTCTGAGATTATGAACAGGTGCTTCCCGGGTCCGCGGATCGCATTGTGACGATGGCGGAGGACGAGGCGCACCATCGTCGCAGATCAGAGAGCCGCTTGGTCGGCCTCTCGGAGTGGGCCTGTTCGCGGCGCTCCTGATCGCGCTCGGCGGCATGGTTGGCGGGTTGTACGTCACCCTGCGAGGAAAGTCTCTCGAAGAAATGGGGACCATCGGGGTCACGATTCGTTGCGCTTGTGACGGTGTTCGCCCTTCGGAAAGACCCACCTGGCGAGAATGACTGACGCGGCTCCGTGATGCCAAACAGCAGAGCGGGAGCGCCTCGGAAATCGAAGCAGCTCCCGCTCGCGATTCTCTGTCCCCTGTCCCGCGTCCCTTATCTGTTTGGCTTGCTCGCCCGCGTCCCGGGCTTCGGCTGGGTGCCCGGGGTGAAGCCGCCGCGATTGTAGCCGGAGTACGAGTGCTCCTGCGTCTGCCGGTGGCGGAGGTGGTCGTTGTAGTTGCCGTCGTAGCTGCGGGCGATCTCGCGGGCGCCGGGGGCCCAGCCGTAGCTCCGGTCGTAGCCGCGCCCCGTGCGGAAGGCCAGGCTGTGGCGGTTGTACTGCTGGAGGTACTGGTTGTCGTAGCGTACGCCGCCGTCGCCGGCGTCGCCGCGCATCTGCCGGTCGTAGCCGCGGATGCCGTGCAGCGGGCGCCCCTGCGCGCCGTGCGGGCTCCGGTCGAAGGGGTCCTGCAGCCACCCCTCGCGGTTGAAGCCGCCCGGCGGCTGGCGGTAGCGCCCTTCGTAGCCCCCCCACCCGCCCAGCTCCCGCGAGTGCTCACGGCGGTAGTGGCCGTACGCGCCCTGCCAGTTCCCCTCCTCCTCGCGCATTCCGTGGTAGTGCCCGTCGGCCCAGTTGGGGTCCAGCGGTTGCGGGCGCCCCCAGTCCGGGCGCAGCGAGTTCTGCTGGATCCCCTTGTACTCGCGATTGTCGTAGCCGTGGCGCGCCATCGTCTGCCTCCTTCTCCATTCAGAGCATGTTCCCGGGCCTGCCCGAGTCTTGCATCACCATCTCGCAAGATCCCTTCCGCTGCCGGAATACCGGATAATCGGAAGGGGAGGCATTCACCCCGGGTGGAGGTGGAGGATGAGGAGAAGCTTGGCACAGACCGGCGCGCTGGTGTTCGGAGCCGCGTTCCTGCTGTTCGGTGTGCTGGGGCTGTTCGTGCACAACGGGATGGGGATGGACGCGAACAACGAGACCACCGGAAAGCTGCTGGGGCTCTTTCCGGTGAACCTCCTCCACAACATCGTGCACCTGGCGTTCGGCGTCTGGGGGATCGTGGCGTCGCGCAGCCATGCCGCGTCGCGCGGCTTTGGCCGCATCGGCGCGGTCATCTACGCGGTGCTGGTGCTGATGGCCTTCATCGATCCGACCACCTTTGGCCTGGTCCCCATCGGCGGCAACGACATCTGGCTGCACGCGGTTCTCGCCGCCGGCCTCGCCTACATCGGCTTCGCGGCCCGCGACACCACGGCCCACGCCCACGTGTAGCGACCGGCGGGCTGGGCGACAAACACGATGCCCTGCGCCAGGCCGGCGTGGGGCATCGTGTTCTCCGGACCCTCACCCCTGAGGAGCCGGCGCGCACTCCCCCACTTCCTGAACGAAGCGCCGCTCCGTGCTTGCCCCTTCACTCCGGGCCAAAGGTCCGGGGGATGGCAGGTGCGGTGAGGCGCTCCGATCAGGAAGCGGTCGGTGTGAAGCCGTGCCTTTTCGCTATTCGGCCGCTATCTTCCCGTCGGCCCCTTTGCTCCCCCACTCGCGCCCGTCAT
>JAUJMI010000433.1 GCA_030446945.1 Longimicrobium sp.
GTGGGGACCACCGCCGGCACCAAGGCGGAGATCGACCTGGGGCTCCTCCTGCGGCGCCGCATCCACATCTTCGGCACGGTGCTGCGCAGCCGCCCGCTGGAGGAGAAGATCGCCCTGGCCCGCGAGTTCTCCGGTGCGGTGCTGCCGCTCGTCTCCTCCGCCCGCATCCGCCCCGTCGTCGACACCGTCTACCCCTTCGCCGATATCCGCAAAGCGCACCAGCGCATGGAAGCGAACGACACGTTCGGGAAGATCGTGCTGACGTGGTGAAGCGGCGGGGCTGGTGAAGCCGGGGTCGGCGGGTCGAAGCCCGGTGTGCCCGGCGATTGAACCCGCTGCGACCGCTGCGGGAACCGGGGGCTGAAGCCCCGGCTGGAACTACGGGAAGGCGGCTGAAGCCGGCTCGAGAAACGCGGCGTTGGGCCGGGCCCGAGCGCTGCGAGCAGATGCGGGCGTGCGCCCCTCCCCCAGGCAGTTATTGCGGAGGGCCGCGAGGTGACGAGCGGGGGAGGGGCCCCTTGCGCCCGCGGCGGCGCGCGCCATCTTCCCCGCCGCAGGACCGACGAACCTTTCGAGCGCCCCGGCGGACGGAATCCGCGGGGAGCTCTTATCACGGAATAGAGGAGTTGGACGTGGAACAGAGAATCAGGCCGGTCGAGATCTACATGCAGGGCCCCGCGCCCGATCCCGAAGTGCCGCGGCCGGTGCGGCTGTCGCAGGTGACGTTCGCGGACCTGGCGGAGCCGCAGAGCCAGAATGTGGCGGGGACGCTGTTCGGCGGCGTGCTGCTGGGCTTCATCGACCGCGCCGCGGCGTTCTGCGCCATGAAGCACGCCGGGCGCCCGGTGGTCACCAAGAGCATGGACAGCGTGGAGTTCAACGAGCCCATCTACATCGGCGAGCTGGTGATCGCGCACGCGTCGGTGAACTTCGCGGGGCGCACCAGCATGGAGATCGGGGTCAAGGTGCTGGCCCAGAACCCCGTCACGGGCGAGGAGCGCCACACCAACACCTGCTACGCCACCTTTGTGGCCCTGGACGAGCGCGGCCGCCCCACCCCCGTGCCCCAGGTTCTGCCGGAGACGGAGGAGGAAAGGCGCCGGTTCGGGGCCGCGCAGCTGCGGCGGGAGGAGCGGCTGGCGAGGAGCCGGAGGAAGACGCGGGAACGTGGAGCGGGGAACGGGGAACGGTAACGGCGGCCCCGGGGCCGGGGAGCGGCGGCAAGCGGGCAGTTCACCCGTTCCCCGTTCCCGATTCCCCGTTCCCCCGGGGTTGGAACCAACCTCCGCCAGCACGGTACTCTCCATTGACGGCCGCCGGGGCGCCCGCTACGTTTGCGCCCCCCGAGCCGGCCACCCACTCCTTGCACGCGCCCGATGACTTTTCCGTCCGCACCACGGCCCCAGAGCCGCTCCGGAGCATGCCGGGGGCGGGGGCGTGGCGCGTCGGTGGGGCGGTGCGCGAGGGCGCGGCGGCGGCGATAGGCGGCGGATGCGGCAGCACGCCGCGGTACCTCCAACCCCGCCCGGCCGCAGCCCAGCGCCGGGCGGTTCGTTTTGCTCCGGGCAGAGCTTTTGCAGGGCCCACAACCTTTGGCACAGCAACAGAAAACGGCTCCGGAACGAGCGCAAGCTACGGATCGAGATATGGCGACAGCGCGGAAGAGCACCACCACCACACCGGGGCGGCGAAAGAAGGGCGGCGGGGCCGAAGCCGGTTTCGGCGTCGCCAACGAGGACCAGTCCAGCCTGGACCAGTACCTCAAGGAGGTCAGCACCCATCCGCTGCTCACGTCACCCCAGGAGATCGAGCTGGGGCGCCGCGCCCGCGCAGGCGACGAGGACGCGGTCAACGAGCTGGTGCGCGCCAACCTGCGCTTCGTGATCTCCGTGGCCAAGAAGTACCAGAACCGCGGCGTCTCCCTCTCGGACCTCATCCAGGAGGGGAACGTCGGCCTGGTGACGGCCGCGCGCAAGTTCGACCCGGACCAGGGGGTGAAGTTCATCTCCTACGCCGTGTGGTGGATCCGCCAGGCGATCCTTTCGGCGCTGGCCAATCAGGGCCGCTCGGTGCGCGTGCCGCTCAACCGCGCGTCGGACCTGGCCAAGATCTTTCGTGAGCGCGAGCGGCTGAAGCAGGAGCTGCGCCGCGACCCGTCGCCGCAGGAGCTCAGCGAGGCCACCGGCCTGTCGCCGGAGATCGTGGAGAGCCTGCAGACGCTGAACGCCGCGGAGATCCGCCTGGACGCCCCCATCGGCGACTCGGACGACAGCCAGCTGATGGACCGCTTCATCGCCGACGAGGCGATCATGACGGAGGACGAGGTGGAGGAGCGCCTCCTCTCGGAGCGGATCGACCGGGCGCTGAACACCCTTCAGCCGCGCGACGCCAAGGTGCTGAAGCTGTACTTTGGCCTGGAGGGCGGGCGCGAGCACACGCTGGAGGAGATCGGCGACATCCTGGGCGTGACCCGCGAGCGCATCCGCCAGCTCCGCGACCGCGCCCTCAAGCGCCTGCGCGAGGGCGAGATGGGCGAGGCGCTGGCCTCGTTCGCGGCGGCGTAAGGATGGACGGACGTGGTATGCAGGCGCGCCGTACCCGGGTTCCGGGTGCGGCGCTCCGTCTTTACGGCGGCCTCACACAGGGGGCACAGAGACAACTTCGAGGCACAGAGTGGCGACGCTGACCGGAACGGTGCTCCGCGCGCATGGCGGAGTGTATGAGATCGAGACCCCGGAGGGAACCATCGAGGCGTCGCTGCGCGGACGGCTCAAGCGCGAGGAGCGCACCGGCGACAAGGTGGTGGTGGGTGACGTGGTGGAGCTGGGACGCGGCTCCGGCTCCGGCGCCGAGGCGTGGACCATCGAAAAGGTCCACGATCGCCGCACCGTTCTGGCCCGCCGCGCGCCGGGGAAGGCGCCGCGCCCCAAGGTGATCGTCGCCAACGTCGACCAGGTGCTGATCGTCTTCGCCGCGGCCCGCCCCGCGCCGCACCTGCGCATGCTCGACCGCTTCCTGGTGATCGCCGAGGCGGCGGAGCTGCGCCCGCTGATCGTCGTCAACAAGACGGACCTGGAGGGGGAGGAGGCGGCCCGCGCCCTGTTCGCCCCCTACGAGCGCGCGGGGTACCGCATCATCTTCACGGCCGCCAAGCAGGGCGTAGGGGTCGAGGCCGTGCGCGAGGCGATCTGCGGACAGGTGTCGGCGCTGGCGGGGCCGTCCGGCGTGGGGAAGAGCAGCCTCCTCAACGTGGTGCAGCCGGGGCTGGGGCTGCGCGTGGCCGCCGTGAGCGAGGCGGTCAACAAGGGGCGCCACACCACCGTCACCGCGCAGCTCATCCCCCTGGAGTGCGGCGGCTACGTGGCCG
>JAUJMI010000434.1 GCA_030446945.1 Longimicrobium sp.
GATGTTCCTGGGCGGCTCGCGCGGCGGCAACTTCGGTGCGTTCGAGCAAACCACGTTGCCGCAGCTCACCCAGTGGGTGCTGGGCCTGAACCTTTCCTTTTGAGCGCGCGCCACTCAAGGACGACGACCATGATCCATCGAAAGAATACAGGCTCGAGTCGGTTCCGCGGGGTGGCTGCGCTGGGCGTGCTCCTCTGGGCGGCCGCCTGCGACAACCTCCTCGAGGTCGACACCCCCAGCCGGATCCCGGCTGAAGAGCTGGAGACCCCGGCCAACGCCGAGCTCCTGGTAAACGGTGCCATCGGCGACTTCGAGTGCGCAGCCGGGGCGTACATCGCCCTCGGCGGGCTGATTGGCGACGAGCTGGTGGACGCCACCCAGACGGCGGACCGCTTCCCCTACGACAGGCGGAACGTCAGTCCCGCCGACCGGCGCTATTCGGCCTTCGACTGCGCGGCGCTGGGGGTGTACCTGCCGCTGAACCGTGCGCGTGCCTCCGCCGACAACGTCCTGGGCCGGCTCGAAGGGTGGACGGACGCCGAGGTCCCGAACCGGCAGCGGTTGATCGCCCGGGCCGCGGTGCACGCGGGGTACAGCCTGGTGCTGCTGGCCGAGGGATTCTGCTCCGCGACCATCTCGTCGCTGGACGCGAGCCGGAACATCGTGTACGGGCCCGAGCTGACGCCTGCGCAGACGCTAGCCCAGGCGGAAGAGCGCTTCACGCGCGCCATCGGGGCCGCGACGGCGGCCGGTGACACGGAAACGCTGAACACGGCGCGACTGGGCCGGGCCCGCACCCGCTTGGACCTGGGGCGCTACGCCGATGCGCGCGCGGACGCGGCGCTGATCCCCGCCGGCTTCCGCAGGAATCTGACGGCCTCTGGCGCCGCGGCGCGCCGCGAGAACCGGGTCTGGGCGCAGAACGCGCTCAACAACGAGGCCACGTCCTTGGGTGAGGCGTACCGGCGCCTGCGGGATCCGCGCGTTCCCTCGGATTCGGTGACGCGCAGCGCCACCGATCTGCGCATCAAGACCAGCGTCACGGGGGTCCCGCTCTGGCGCCAGGGGAAGTACACCAGCGCGGCGGCTCCCATCCCGCTCGCCCGCTACGAGGAGGCGCGGCTGATCATCGCCGAAGCGGACGCGCGCGCCGGAGCACTCCCGGGCGCCATCACCATCCTCAACGAGTTCCGCGCACGGGGGAACCAGCCGGCATTCACCGGAACCACGCAGGCCGTGGTCCTGGCGGAGGTGGTGGAGCAGCGCCGCCGCGAGCTCTTCCTGGAGGGGCACCACCTGGGCGACCTGATCCGCTTCGACCTCCCGTTCACCCCCGCCCCCGGCACCCCGTACCATGGCGGCGGAGCCTATGGCAGCTCGCGCTGCCTGCCCCTGCCGGACATCGAGCGCAACAACAACCCGCTGCTGTGAAGTGCGAAAGAGCGAATATCGGCGCCCCCCGGCGCTGTGCTCGGACCAGCCGGCAAGGGCGACGACGTGAAGTGCGGGGCACCTCCCGCGGAGTAGCAAGACCCCCTCATCGCGATGAGGGGGTCTCGTTTTTGTCGGTTCGTCCGTCTCCGAAGCAGCTGGACCCGAGGCCGATCGTCGATCAGGGGGGACTGCGCCCGTGGCGACAACGACCAGCGCCAGTTGGCCCGGCAGCGGCAGACCGGTGCGGCGAAGCGGAGGGGGTGAGCAGCCGAAGCAGCGCGCCCGCGGCGTGCCTGCCGGAGCAGCGACAGCCATGTTTACGCCTGAGTGCGACGCGTGCAGCGCTCCGTACCACTTCGGCGGCTTCTTTCACCTGCGCGGGAGCCTGCTGACTCGCAACCTCCGCTGCCGCGGTGAAGATTTGGCGCCCGAAAGCCGGATGGGAGCGGTTCCCCATGCAGAGGCCCCCAATCCAAACACAGCCGTCGAAAGCCGCCCCTCCGCAAGTTCTTCGTACGTCGGCGGAACGCACATCCGTGATTCGCGCACCCGCCGGCTGAGCGCTCGCCGTGCAGTTGATCGAGTTGCCGCGCGTGACCGGGTTGGGAGTGCAGTCCAGCTTGATACGAACCGGCTGCACGCGCACGATCTGGCTCTTGGCGAAGATGATCTGGTGCTCGATGTGGCCACGCACCCACATGCGCCCGCTCACCGCGACGGGCGTCGTGCATGCCTCTTTGCCCCGGCAGCTCGCGAGCGCGCTCCAATCGGCGGTCAGGACGCTCGGCGCGGCGGCAGTGGAGAACGATGCTCCGCCTCCGGGTACGGCCGCGGCCCTCAGTCCGCTCTCCGGGAAAGTGTCGCCGGCGACGAACGCCCCTTCCAGGTTGCGCATCTCCTCGTCGGCCCGGGCGGTGAAGCCCACCGGGTCCGCGGGGTCCACCTCGGTGCGGTCGGCGCGGACGGAGAGCGGGTTGATCTCCTCGATCGTGAGGGTCTGGGTGCCGGAGAGGCGGTAGCGTCCCGCGCGCCCGGGTTCGTGCGTGCACCCCCAGCAGTCGCCGAACTCCCACAGGCCCGCGCGGCCCGCGAGCACCTTCGTTCCGGCGCTCACGTACATGATGTCCTCCGCGGCGTCACCACCCGCGGCGCGGGGCCGCCAGAGAAGTACGCGTTGTTCATCGCCACCTGCACCTCGAGCCCGTCATCCACCCCCAGCGGGCCCGCCGAGGCGCCGTCGTAGGGCGGCGGGCATTCCGAGGGCGGACCCGGGTTGCAGAAGCGGCGCACCCATTCAGGATCGACGTCCATCCCCACGCTGCCGCTCACCCGCACACGCACGCACATGCTGCGCGGGATCACGATCCCGGTGGGCGCCAGGTGAACCGTGCCGAACTCCAGCAGAGTGCTCCCCGGCACCGGGATCGTGTGGCTGGCGGAGAACGAGGCCGAGGCGGACGCGAGTCGAAGCACTCCAACCTTGGCGTCTCGCTCCCCGGCACCTTTGAGGAGCCCAAGGCCCCCGTCTACGTCGACGGACGGCAAGCACACCGTCACCCTCCGCAGCGACCACATCGCCGAAGAGTTCAAGCGCATCCTGGACGACTACGTGGACTCGCACTACGCCGCGCGGATGGCGGAGACGGCGGGGGTGTAAAGCGGGCGGTGGGCTGAAGTATGAAGCGGGGCCGGCGATCGTCGCCGGCCCCGCTTTGTTTGTCAGCTGTGCTTATCGCGTTGATCGAGCGGTTGCGTTCGGCCATGTCCCGACGCGCTCCTTTCAACTCACCGCTGTTTATGTCTGAGTGCAACCCGAACCGCGACATGCGGGTTCTGCAGGATCGTGCTGCGGAACCTTACCCTTATCAGGGGCCACGAGCGGAGGTGCCACTATACCACTGCGAAAGAGTGGATGCGAGTAGCT
>JAUJMI010000435.1 GCA_030446945.1 Longimicrobium sp.
CAGCATGCGGCGCGCGTACCTGGGACCGATGTACGTGCGCTGTGAGCGATAGATCATCTCTTCCACAGCGTACGCTGCCGCGGGCTTGCTAGCGGCATCCCGATCCCTCTCCGCCGCCCTGCGCGCGGCCACACGCTGAAAGTGGTCGAGCTCCGCCCGCAAATCGTACAGATGCGCCGACATCGGGGCGCGCGTGACGACCGACCAACACCCCCGTGCGACCATGCTCGTGGGCATGGTCATCCCCGGCAGATCGAGTATGCTCCATCGTGGCTCCCGTCGCGCAGCTTCGAGAGGGTTCGCCGGCGGCCGTTTGGCTTCAGATGCCTCTATAGCGTGCCGAAACGCGTACACTGCCAGGCTCGGGAAGAGGATCACCTTTCGGGTGAGCGCATAGAGAAGGGCATCCGCAATGCCGACGAGCTGAATCGCCAGACTCGGGACGGCAAGGAGCACCCACGTGGCAATCAGGACAGCAGCAACCCACCCATACCCGCGTGCATCGAGGACGGAGGCTGCACCGAGCGCGAACGCCCAGAATGCGCCCGATACGACACCGTCGCGGAGCATCAGCAGACGCAAGGAACCCCGGCGCCATTCTGCCTGCAATTCCCCTTTCGCCCTATCGTGCATTTAGCTCCTCTCAGGAACGCCACGCATCTCGAATCGCCTTGCCCGCGATGATCACACGTCTGGTGAAGTCGAACGCGACTAGCAGCATCGCTCCGGCTACGAGCCCGACATCGAGCGTCCATTCAAGCGCCCGCAGCGCCCAAGTCGTCTTGTGGTTAGGCGCCCACCCCGCTACCCACGCGAAGACTGCAAGACACAATCCGCGCGTGACAGCCGCGAGCGCGAGCACGAGGGCATCATCCGACATCCTGCGCGCGGACCGGCGCGGACCGCTCGTGAAGGCTGCGCAGCTTTCCACCGGGTGCGCGTGGGACAAGCTGTACGAGTGGCTGCGGCTCTACTGGCGCCGCGGCCAAACGCCGAACGCCCTCCTCCCGGCGTACGGCAACTGCGGCGCCCCCGGCCAGCGGCGTGCGGCCGGGGAGAAGAAGCGCGGGAGGCGGCGCAAGGTGCTGGGCGCCGGCGGGGCCGACGCCGGGCTCAACGTGACCCCGGAGGTGCTGAACGGCATCCTGCAGGGTGCACGGCGTTACCTATACCGTAAGCACCGCGGGCGGGCGTACGGGTACACGGAGGCGTACCAGGCGACCCTGGAGAACTTCTTCCGCGAGGGCGTGCTCTTCAAAGACGGCGTCCTGGTGCCGATCATCCTCCCGCCGGACCGGTGTCCCACCTACGACCAGTTCCGGTATTGGGCCGAGGAGCACCGCAGCGCGGAGGAGACGCTCCGCGCACGCTACGGGGAGCGACGCTTCAACCTGCGGAGCCGGCCGGTGCTGGGATCGTCCGAGCACCTCTCGCGCGGGCCCGGCGATCTGTACCTGATCGACAGCACCGTGGGGGACCTGTACCTCGTGTCCAGCATCGACCGGCGGCGGGTGATCGGGCGGCCGGTGATCTACTTCGTGATAGACCACTGGAGCCGGATGATCGTCGGGCTCCACGTGGCGGTGGAGGGGCCGAACTACATGGGTGCCGCGATGGCGCTGGAGAACGCGTTCACCGACAAGGTGGCGTTCTGCGAGCGCTTCGGACGGCAGATCGAGGCCGCAGATTGGCCCTGCGCCCACGTGTGCGCCGCCCTCACGGCGGACCGCGCGGAGCTGCTGTCGAATGCCTCGAACGAGCTGGTGCCCGGCTTCTTCATGCGGTTGAGCACCACCCCGCCGTACCGGGCGGACTTCAAGTCGTACGTGGAAGCGCAGTTCCGCCTTACCAACGAGACGGCGATCCGGCGCGAGCCGGGGTGGGTGGAGAAGGCGCGTGACCGAGGCGACCCGGACTACCGGCTGGACGCGATCCTCACCCTGCACGAGTTCACGCAGCTAATGATCGACCTAGTGCTGCTGAACAACCGCACGCGCGGGCTCCGCGACCAAGTGCCCGTGGACTTCCCGCTGTCGCCTGAGGGCGACCCGGTGCCGCTGGACGTCTGGGAGTGGGGGACGGAGCAGGGGCGGAACATGGGACGCGCCATGGACGCCGAGCAGGTGCGCATCAACCTGCTACCCACGTACCCGGCAACGGTGAGCCGCCACGGCGTGGGATCTTCGACCGGGCGCTTTGCTACGACAGCGACACCGGACGCCGGGAAGGCTGGTTCTTGGAGGGGACAGGGCGGAAGCGCCCGAAGCCGGTGTTCAAGATGGACCCGCGCGACGTATCCGTCGCCTACCTGTGGCTGGACGGAGGGCGGCGAGTGGAGCGGTGCGAGCTAACCCCGAAGTACCGGCGCCGTTACGCGGGACTGATGCTCGACGAGGTGCTGGACGAGAAGGAGCGGCGGGTGATCGCGCGCCGCGACGGCAGCGGCCGGCGGATCCAGGCGAAGGCCGAGTTCCACGCGAAGCAGGACCACCGCGACGCGGCGGCCGCGGCCGCGCGCGCGGAGGCGCTGGGCGGGGACAAGGTGATCCCCATCCTCCGTGGTCAGCGCGAGGCCCGCCGGGCGGAGCGGGACGCCGTTCGGCGCGGAGGCGCGGGGGGCGGTTCTGGGGCGCGGCCGTACGAGCCGCCGCCGATCCCGCAGGACGACGACTACATCCCGTTTCCCTCGTAGCTGGCTCACGGAGCGCGCGCATGATCACGAACCCGCTGGCGCCCGGCCACGTCCGCTACGCGGAGTACACGGAGCAGTTCATCGCCGAGTTCCGCGGCAATCCATTCCTGGAGACGCTGCCGGAGGTGATGGAGGCGGAGGACATGAAGGCGGCGATGATCCAGCCGCCCAGCGAATACGACTTCGAGCGGATGCGCGTGCGCCGTCCGGCGGAGCGCCGCCTCGCGGCGGGCGGGCTGCTGTACTACCGGGACGCGGTGGGCATCCACGTGGAGCTGGCCGCGCGGCTCACGAACCTGCTGCGCTGGGGTTACGTGGCCCGGAACCCGATGCACCCGGCCTTCCAGGCGGGGATCGCGGCGCGCGAGCGGGCGATCCGCGTCACGGGCAAGGGCGACGACCTGTTCGTCAGCGCCGCCCCCCTCCCGCAGCAGTACTGGCCGACGGCGACGGGGCTGACGCTGCTCGGGATCACCGGGATCGGCAAGACGGTCGCGGTGGAGCAGTGGATGAAGCTGTACCCGCAGCTGTACATCCACTCGTCTTACAAGGGGCAGCCCTTCGTTCAGACACAGGTGACGTACCTGCGGGTGCAGTGCCCCGACAACGGGAGCATCCACGGCTGATCGAGAACTTCTTTCTCGCGCTGGACACGCTG
>JAUJMI010000065.1 GCA_030446945.1 Longimicrobium sp.
GTTGGATCGTTGGTGCTCGGGGCGGGGGCGCCGGCCTTGCGGCGCCGGCCGGGCGGGGCTGGTGCGGCCGGGGGGGGGGTGCGGGTCTGGGGCCGGGAGGACAACGGCCCCCCGGCGTGGCGGGGGGGGGCGGGGGGGGGCGCACCGGGCGCGGGGTCCGGGAAACGGGGAACGACCGAGCGGACAGGGGGCAGGGGACAGTCTGCGCGGGGGCGAGGGGGAGAACACCGCGTGTAGCGCAGATGCCTCGTAGGGGCGCGATTCATCGCGCCCACCCCTGCCCTGCCTCGACCGCGGCCCATCGCACCGCCACCCGTAGGGGCAGACCTGCGTGTGACCTGCGTGGTCTGCCCACCCCCTGCCTTACCTCGCCCCCTGCCCCACCTGCCACCGTCGCAGGGGCCGCCCCCACGCGGCCACCCCCGCTCCGGCCCCCGCGTCCTGCACGGATGCACGCGTGCGCCCCTCCCCCAGGTTGTTTTTGGGGGAGGGGCAGCGAGGAACGAGCGGAGAGGCGGCCCGCGGTGCATGCACTAACGCACTCACGCACTCTACCGCTTGAACCGATCCGCGTACCTCTGCTCGCCCCCCGTCTCCCACGGCCGGTACGTGTTGGCGAACTCGATGCGCTCCCCCAACACAGGGTGCGACGCACGGAAGAGCTTGTACAGCGTGCCGGGGTAGGGCACGGCCAGGTTCTCCGCCTGCAGCTTGGCGAAGGCCGTGGCGGCGGAGCGGTTGTCGTGCGTCAGCTCCAGGCCGAAGCGGTCGGCCTCGTGCTCGTTGTGGCGCGTCACCGCGAAGACCACCGGCGTAGCCAGGAAGCTCACCGCGCCGAAGACCAGGATCAGCAGCGGGTACGACGCGATGTCCGAGAGCTGGTCGAAGCCGAAGCGCTCTCGATACCGCGCGATCAGCCACCCCGCCGACGCGTGCACCGCGTAGAGGCAGAGCAGGATCAGGAGCGACACGATTCCCAGCATCATGAAGACGTGCTTCAGGATGTAGTGCCCCATCTCGTGGCCCATCACGAAGACCACCTCGCGCGAGTCCATCTTCCTCAGCAGCGTGTCCCACAGCACGATCCGCTTGCTCCCGCCGAAGCCGGTGACGTATGCGTTCACCGCCTCCGTATCCACGCTCTTGTTCACCTCGAAGACGCGCCCGCCCTCGATCCCCGCCCGCCGCGCGCTGGCCAGGATCTGCGCCTCCAGCTGCTTGTTCTGCATCGGCCCGAAGTCGTTGTAGAGCGGGTCGATGAAGATGGGCTTCAGCCACTGTGCAGCGACGGTCAGCGGGATGACGGCGATCGCGGTGTAGAGCCACCAGCGGCGGGGGCTTTTCTTGAGAAGGAGGTACGGGATCCAGAGCGTGGCGGCGAGCACCACGATTCCCACGCCCAGCGACTTCGCCGAGTCGCCGAACCACTTGCCGAAGCTCTGGTTGGAGAGCCCGTACGCGTGCTGGCGCACGAAGCCGCTGTAGTAGGCGAGCGGCAGGTCCAGGATCCAGGTGAGGAGCGAGAACATCGCCCCGTACAGCACCAGCGTAAAGAACCAGTTGCGCCCCACGCGCCGCGCCATGTCGCGCATCCGCGCGGAGAGGCCGGTGAACAGGATGGCCGCCGGCACCAGGAAGCCCCACAGCGTCGCGATCATCCACAGCCCGTTGCCGCTGCGGTGGTAGCGCACCGCCTTCTCGCTTGGCCTGGGCACCGGCACGTGCGCCGCCGCGGATGCCTGCGGCTGCGCCGGAGGTGCGGGCTGCTGCTGGGCGTGCGCGCCGGTCGCCAGCGCGAGAACGAGGCACAGGGCGAGTGTGCGGAGCCGGTTCATGACGGGATGTCGTGAGATGGAGGTCCTGCGGGAAGGCGTCGGCCGCGCGCGTAGGTGGCGCGCGGCCCGGACGGTCAGCTCTGCGGCGGAAGCTCCTGTCCGGCCTGGAGCTGGCTGAGGATGCCGTTGAGCATCTGCTCCCTGCGCTTGAGGGCTTCGCGGTAGTCGAAGTTGTCGGTCCCCGCGATCTCGGAGTGCAGGTCGGAAAGGTACGAGCGAAGCGCGTCCGCCAGTACGGCGGCGCCTTCCGTGTCGAGCGAGAGTTGGGTCATCCCGGCGGCTCCGGTTGCGTTTTTGGATATGACGGTCGGTCCAGTCCCGCCCCGCCCCGCCCCGCCCTCACGCAATCCGCGTACGAACGCGGCAGCAGCCTGCCGTGACCCCCGCCTCACCCCACCCGCGCCCGCACCTCGTGCACCAGACGCGGCAGGAGCCCCCCCGCCGTCCCCTGCAGGAACACGTTGGCGATCCCCGTCAGCTCGCTCGTCTCGGGATTCACCTCGATGACGAACGCACCGTTCGACCGCGCGATGTGGGGCAGATCCGCCGCGGGCCAGACCGTCCCCGAGGTCCCCACCAGGAGGAGGGCGTCGCATCGCCGGGCATCGTCCCACGCGCGCTCCACCGCCACCCTGGGCAGCATCTCCCCGAACCACACCACGTCCGGCCGCAGCGGGGACCCGCACGCGGGGCACGGCGGCGGGTCGCGCTCCGTGTCGTCCTCCCCCGGAATCTCGCCGGTGAAGAGATGGCCGGCGTCCAGGCAGCGCAGGCGGCGGATGTTGCCGTGAAGCTCCACCACGTCCTCGCTGCCGGCGGCGGCGTGGAGCCCGTCCACGTTCTGCGTCACCACAGTCACGCTGGGGAGCAGACGCTGAAGCTCGGTGACGGCGAGGTGCCCGGCGTGCGGCGCGGCCTCAACGACGCGGCGGCGGCGCCATGCGTACCAGCTCCACACGCGCCGCGGGTTCGCGCGGAAGCCCTGCTCGGTCGCGAGCTCCTGCGGGTCGAACTCCGCCCACAGTCCCTCCAGCGCATCGCGAAAGGTGGGGATGCCGCTCTCCTTAGACATCCCCGCCCCCGTGGAAACGACCACCCTTCGCGCACCCGCCAGCGCGTCCGCCGCGCGGGCCAGATCTTCCGGCCGCACGGCTGCTTTCTCGCTCATGCGCGGTGCACCACCTCGCCGCCGACCATGGTCAGCACGCACCTCATCGTCCGCAGCTCGTCCGCCGGAACGCCGAGCGGGTCGCGGTCCCACGCCGCGAGGTCCGCGTGGTAGCCCGGGAGGAGACGCCCCTGGCGGTCCGACTCGTTCGCCGCGTACGCCGGCCCCTCGGTGTACGCCCGCAGCGCCTCGTCGGCAGAGATGCAGTGCTCCGCGAACCATCCGCCCTGCGGCCCGCCGTCCCATCCGCGACGCGTGACGGCGGCGTAGAGTCCGGGGCGCGGATCGGCCGTCTCCACCGGCACGTCGGAGCCGAAGGCGAGCACCATCCCCGCGCGCTTCACCGCCGCGAACGCGTAGGCGCCGCGCGAGCGCTCGTGCCCCCAGTGCCGCTCGGCGGCGGGGATGTCGGTCATCAGGTGCACCGGCTGCACCGAGGCCACGATCCCGGACCTCGCCGCGCGCTCCCACAGTTCGGGGGGGCAGAGCTGGAGGTGCTCGATGCGGTGCCGCATGGCGCGCGGCGGCGCCACGCTCCCCATCACCTCGATCGCCAGCTCCACCGCCGCGTCGCCGATCGCGTGCACCGTGGACGCGATTCCCGCATCGGCCGCGCGGCGCACGTGCGCGCGGAACTCGTCGGAGGCGAGCGTCTGGATGCCGCGGTCGTCCGTGCTCCCCTCGTACGGCTCGCGCAGCCACGCCGTGCGCGACCCCAGCGCTCCGTCGAGGAACATCTTCACCCCGCCGAGCTTCAGCCATTCCCCGCCGAAGCCGCTGCGCACCCCCAGCTCGATCGCCGCGTCCAGCCGCGCCAGGGGGATCGCCTGAAGGACGCGCAGGCGGAGCACGCCGTCCGCCTGCATCGCCGTGAAGTCCTCGATCCCCGTCACCTCCACCGAGTGCACGCCCGTCAGCCCCAGCGCGTGCAGGGCGCTCTGCGCGTCCAGCAGCGCCTCGCGCACCTCCGCGGCCGACGGCACCGGGAGGTGCGCCTCCGCGAGCACCTTCGCCGTCTCCAGCAGGATCCCCGTAGGCTCGCCCGCCGCATCGCGCACGATGGTGCCGCCCTCTGGGTCGGGCGTGTCGCGCGTGATCCCGCAACGCCGCAGCCCCTCGGAGTTCAACCACGCCCCGTGGATGTCGTGGCTCTCCAGGTAGCACGGCCGCCCGGGCACCGCCGCGTCCAGGTCCAGGCGCGACGGGAAGCGCCCCCAGCGGTGCACGTCCCACCCCAGCCCCCTGATCCACCCCTCGCCCCCGGCAGCCGCCACGGCGGCGACGCCGTCCTCCAGGGTGCGCGCGGCGTTCAGGTCCACCCGCCGCCGCGCAAGCGCCCACAGCGTCAGGTGCACGTGCGCATCGGTGAGCCCCGGCGTCACGGTCGCGCCATCCAGCCGCTCGACCGTGAAGCCGGGCTTCGCGACGGCGCGAGCCTCCTCCTCGGTCCCGAGCGCCACCACGCGCCCTTCGCGCACCAGCAGCGCCCTCACCGGTGCGTGGGTCCCCAGCACGTGGATGCGGTCTGCGACGACGATCTGGTCAGGCTGCATTTGGGCGAAGCGGAAAGCGGGATGTGGTACCAAGCGAGTGCGGCAAGATGGGGGCGGGCGCGGGATGGGGCAACGAGCCCTCACCCGGCAGCTTACAGCTGCCACCCTCTCCCACAAACCGCCGTGGGAGAGGGGACTCGGGTCCTCCATGTGCAGCCGGGATCCTCGCGGGAGCGCGGTTCGTCGCGCCCGTGTCCGACCTCCGCCCTGCGATCGGGAATCCGTAGGGGCAGACCTGCGTGTACCTGCGTGTCCACCCTTTCCCCCACCTCGATCCTCGTCCTCAACGCCGCCACCTCACAGGGGCCGCCCCGCGTTGCCGCCCGTGCATTCCCCCGCGACGAACCCTGCCGCCGCGCACCGATGCACGCAAGCCGCCCCTCCCCCAGGTAGTTACTGGGGGAGGGGCGGCGAGGTGACGAGCGGGGAGGGGCCCGCGCCTACATCCGCGCGACCACGCCCTCCACCAGGGCGGTGAGCCCCGGCTCCGCGCCGCGCGCCGTGGCGATGATCCGCTCGATGTTCGCCACCTCCAGCGCGTCCGGAAGGCAGGCGTCGGTGATGATGGAGACGCCCATCACCCGCATCCCCCCGTGGATCGCGACGATGACTTCGGGGACGGTGGACATCCCCACCACGTCGGCGCCCATCGCGCGCAGCATGCGGTACTCGGCGCGCGTCTCCAGGTTGGGCCCGGGCACGGCCACGTACACCCCGCTGCGCAGCGGGATACGCCGCTCCATCGCCACCTCGCGCGCCAGCGCCTGGAGCTCGAGGTCGTACACCTGCGACATGTCCGGAAAGCGCGGGCCGAGCGTGTCGTCGTTGGCGCCGATCAGCGGGTTCTCGCCCAGCAGGTTGATGTGGTCCGCGATCAGCACCAGGTCGCCCGGGCTCCAGAAGGGGTTCATCCCCCCGCACGCGTTGGAGACGATCAGCGTCCCCGCGCCCAGCGCGCGCATCACGCGGACGGGAAAGGTCACCTGCTGCAGCGAGTAGCCCTCGTAGCGGTGGAACCGCCCCTGCATCGCCACGACGGGCCGTCCGCCCAGCCGCCCCAGCAGGAGGCGCCCCGTGTGCGACTCCACGGTGGAGAGCGGGAAGTGCGGGATCTCCGCGTAGGGGATCTCCGTCTCCACCTCGATGCGGTCCGCGAGCCCGCCGAGCCCCGTGCCCAGGATGATGCCCGCCTCCGGCCGGAGCGTGCTCCGCGCCTGGATGGCGTCAACAGCCTCCGCGATCCGTGCCCTCAGCTCCACTCAGCTCTCCCCATCGCTGCCCTCGCCCTCGGCGGCCTCGGCGCGTTCGCCCCCGCCCTGCCCCTCCGCCTCCAGGCGGGTGAGGGTGGCGGTGAGCCCCTCCTCCTGCTCGATCTCGCCGAGCTGCCGCTCCACCATCGCGCGGAAGATGCGCAGGAAGCGCACGCGCTGCCCCTGGATCCGCCGCAGCGCCTCCAGCGCGAGCGACACCTGGCGCTTGGCGTCGGAGACGATGCGCTCCCCCTGCGAGCGCGCCTCGCGCAGCAGGAGGTCGGCCTCGCGGCGCGCCTGGTCGCGCATGTCCTCGCGCAGCTGCTGGGCGGAGACGAGCGCCTCGTTCATGGCGCGCTCACGGTCGCGGTACTCCGCCATGGAGCCGGACATCGCGTCCACCTTGCCGGCCAGCGCGCCGTTCTGCCGCACGAGCTCTTCCATGCGGCTGGCGACGACTTCCAGGAAGTTGTCGACGGATTCCGTGTCGTACCCGCGCATCACGCGGCGGAAGTCGCCTTTCTTCTTGCGAACGTCGAGCGGTGTAAGATCGATCATCCCCGTTCCCCAAAGAGAACCGAGCCCACGCGAACGAGGGTGCTCCCCTCCTCCACCGCAATCTCGAAGTCGTTGCTCATCCCCATCGAAAGGTGCCGCCCCGCCAGCGGGGGCACCTGCCGCGCCACCTCGTCCAGCAGCTCGCGCGTGCGCCGGAACGCCGCGCGCACCACCCGCTCGTCGCCGGTAAAGGGCGCCATCGTCATCAGCCCCTCCACCCGCATCCCCGGCAGCTCCACGATCCGCCCGACGCCATCGACCAGCGCGTCCGGCTCGAAGCCACCCTTGGTCCCCTCCCCCGACGCGTTGACCTGCACCAGCGCCCGCACCTGCACTCCCCGCTTCACGGCTTCGGAGGAAAGAGCTTCGGCCAGCCGCAGCGAGTCGAGCGAGTGGATCAGGTCACAGAGGGGGAGCGCCTTCCCGGTCTTGTTGCGCTGAAGGTGCCCGATCAGGTGCCATCCGACCGTCTCGCGCCCGACCTCGGCGACTTTCTCCTCCAGCTCCTGGACGCGGTTCTCGCCGACGTCCTCCACCCCCGCCGCCTTCACCGCCCGCACCGCATCGGCGGGATGGGTCTTGGTGACCGCCACCAGCGTGACCGAATCAGAGCGCCCGGCGCGCTCCCGCGCCCGCTCGATCCTCTCCTTCACCTCCGCCACGCGCGCCGCCACCTGTGCCGAATCCATGGGGTGGGATTGTAAAGCGGCGTGGCGGCGGGGGCAAGAACGGGGACCGGGGAAGCGGGAACGGGAGGGGCGCACGCATGGATCGGTGCGCGGCGCGGGGTACGGCGCGGCCAGCCACATGGGGCGGGGCGTACGAGGTTCCGGTGAAGGGGTGGGGCCAGGTGGGGGCAAGGGCGGGCAGACACGCAGGTAACACGCAGGTCTGCCCCTACGAGGTGCCGGATTGAGACGCGGCGGTGGAGCGGCGTCGGACACGGGCGCGATGAATCGCGCCCCCACGAGGCCATCCGCAGATTCCGCCCCCTCTCCCGATAACGTGAGGGCGCAGCCCTCTCCTGTTATCGGGAGAGGGGGCAGTCGAGTGTAACGAGACGGGGGTGAGGGCCGCCCCTCACCCCGCCGCCGGTACCTCGCCGCGCAGCAGGTCCCGCAGCCGGTCCGGCGTGAAGCCGCGCTCCAGCCGCCCGCGATGCGCCAGCGAGATCACGCCCGTCTCCTCAGAGACGACCACCACCAGGGCGTCGGTCTCCTCCGAGAGGCCCAGCGCGGCGCGGTGGCGGGTGCCGAGGGTGCGGTCCATCACGGGGGACTGGGTGAGCGGGAGGATGGAGCCCGCGGCCACGATCTCGTCACCGCTGATGATTGCGGCGCCGTCGTGCAGCAGCGAGTACGGGGTGAAGATGTTCTGCAGGAGCGCGGAGGAGACGCGGGCGTGCAGCGGCGTCCCGGTCTCCACGTACTCGCCCAGCCCCACGCCGCGCTCCACGGCGATGATGGCGCCCGTCTTGTTGCGCGAAAGCTCCTCGGCGGCCTCGGCGATCTCCTCGGCCACCTGGTTGCCCAGGCGCGAGAAGCCGCGGAAGAGGCGGTTCTGCCCCAGGTGCGCGAGCGCGCTGCGCAGCTCGGGCTGAAAGACGATCAGCGCGGCGATCACGCCGAAGCGGAAAAAGGTCTCCAGCAGGTACTCGACGAGCTGGAGGTGGATCAGCCGCGCGACGCCGTACAGGGCCACCAGCGATGACAGCCCCAGGAGCATCTGGATGGCGCGCGTGCCCGCCAGGAGAACGAGGATGCGGTAGCAGAGCACCGCCACGATCGCGATCTCCAGCAGGTCCGTCCACCCAGGGGTGAGGAAGCCGAAGCGCCCCGTCCACCCGCTCATGCGGCCTCCGCGGGGATGCGCAGGATGCTCCACGCCACGTCGAGCGCGTGGCGGGCGGTGCGCACGTCGTGCACGCGGAAGATGCGGGCCCCGCGCGCCAGCCCGGCCACGCACGCCCCCGCCGTTCCCGCGTCGCGCCCGTGCGCGGGGATGCCGCCCAGAAGCCCGCCGATGAACGCCTTGCGCGACGCGCCCACCAGGAGCGGATAGCCCAACCGCGCCAGCACTCCCAGCCGCGCGATCAGCTCCACGTTCTGCTCCGCCGTCTTGGCGAACCCGATCCCCGGATCCAGCACGATGCGTCCGTCCTCGATCCCCGCCGCGCGCGCGCGGGCGAGCGTCGGGGCGAGCTCCGCCGCCACATCGGCCGCCACGTCGCCGTAGGTGGTGTGCGACTGCATGGTGGCGGGGGTGCCGCGCATGTGCATCAGCACCAGCCCCGCACCCGCACCCGTGACGACATCCGCCATCGCCGGATCTCCGAGAGCGGACACGTCATTGACCACCTCCGCCCCGGCAACCAGCGCGGCGCGGGCGACCTCGGCCTTGCGCGTATCCACCGACACCGGCACGTCCAGTTCCGCGCGGATCGCCTGCACCACGGGAAGCACGCGCTGCATCTCCTCGTCCACGCCGACCGCGGCGGCGCCGGGACGGGTGCTCTCGCCGCCGACGTCGAGCAGGTCGGCGCCGGCGGCGGCCATCTCCCGGGCGCGCGCGAGGGCCGGCCCCGCGTCGCGGAACCGGCCCCCGTCGCTGAAGCTGTCCGGCGTCACGTTCAGGATCCCCATGACCAGCGGGCGATCGAGCGGAAGCGCGCGACGGGGGAGGTGCCAGTGCCCAGTGCCGAGTGCCAAGTGCCCAGTGGTACGGGGGAGAAGTGGGTGCCCCGCCGAAAGTAAGACGGGGGTAGCCGTGGGGCCAGGGGAACGGGGAACGGGGAACGGCGGAGGGGGCAGGGGGACAGGCGACAGCAGGCAGGGGACTACGGCCAACCCCTTTTTGTCATCCTGGAGCGACGCGCCGCTCCGCCCGCTCCCGTGTTGCAGCCTACAGGAGTCCGGTGCGCGCGGGCGCGTCGGCGAAACGGCTCTCTCGGTATGTCAAAGAGAAACGGGGGAATACCGAATGGTCGGCATGCCCCCGTTCACTCACGCGCTCATACCGTAGCCATCCAAACCTAGGCACCAGGCCCTGTGCACTGCCGTTACGCCAGCCTCGGCTTCAAACCCTCCACCCCGATCGACGGGCGATCCTTGATGGCGGGCGGGGACGAGGGGAGGTCCGGCGGGCCGTAGGTCGGCTCCGGGCGGATGGGCGGGAGCTCCTGGCCCGCGACCAGGATGTCGATCTCCTCGCGGCCGAGGGTCTCACGCTCCAGGAGGGCGACGGCCATACGGTCGAGCAGGTCGCGGTGCTCGGTGATGGTGGCGCGGGCACGCTCGAGGGCTTCGTTCAGCACCCGCCCGACCTCAGCGTCCACCAGCTCCGCCATCTTCTCCGAAACCTCGCGGCGCTGCCCGAAGTCTCGGCCCAGGAAGACCTCCTGGCTGTTCTCGGTGATGGCGACCGGACCCACCGCGTCCGAGAGGCCCCACTGCGTCACGTAGCGGCGCGCCACGCCGGTGGCGCGCTGGATGTCGCTCGACGCGCCGGTGGTCACGCGCTCGCGCCCGAACACCAGCTCCTCCGCGATGCGGCCGCCGTAGCACATGGCGAGCTGCGCCTCCAGCTCCTGCCGCGTCACCGACACGCGGTCGTCCTCCGGCAGGGTGAAGGCGAGGCCGAGGGCACGGCCGCGCGGGACGATGGTAAGCTTGTGGAGCGGGTCGTTGCCCTGGATCTTGAGCGCGCACACTGCGTGGCCCGCCTCGTGGAAAGCCGTCAGGCGGCGCTCCTCCTCGCGCATCACCAGCGAGCGGCGCTCCGCGCCCAGCATCACCTTGTCCTTGGCGTCCTCAAGGTCCGCCATGAACACCATGTCGCGGTTGCGGCGGGCGGCCAGCAGCGCGCCTTCGTTCACCAGGTTGGCCAGGTCCGCCCCCACCATTCCCGGCGTGCCGCGGGCCAGCACCGGGACGCTGACGTCCGGCGCCGTGGGGATCTTGCGCAGGTGCACGCGCAGGATCGCCTCGCGCCCCTTCACGTCCGGCGCGTCCACCACCACCTGGCGATCGAAGCGGCCGGGGCGCAGCAGCGCCGGGTCCAGCACGTCCGGACGGTTGGTGGCCGCCACCAGGATCACCCCGTCGTTGGCCTCGAAGCCGTCCATCTCCACCAGGAGCTGGTTGAGCGTCTGCTCGCGCTCGTCATGGCCGCCGCCCAGCCCCGCGCCGCGGTGCCGGCCCACGGCGTCGATCTCGTCGATGAAGATGATGCACGGCGCGTGGCTCTTCCCCTGCTCGAACAGGTCGCGCACGCGCGACGCGCCCACGCCCACGAACATCTCCACGAAGTCCGAGCCGGACATGGAGAAGAAGGGCCGCCCCGCCTCGCCCGCCACCGCGCGCGCCAGCAGCGTCTTGCCGGTACCCGGAGGGCCGACCAGGAGCGCGCCCTTGGGGATGCGCCCGCCCAGCCGCGAGAAGCGCTTGGGGTCCTTGAGGAACTCCACGATCTCCTGCAGCTCGAACTTGGCCTCCACGGCCCCGGCCACGTCCTCGAACGTCACGCGCGGCGTGTCGCCGGCAAGGAGCTTGGCCTTGCTCTTCCCGAACTGGAAGGCCTTGTTCCCGCTGCTCTGCATCTGGCGGAAGATGAAGACCCAGAAGCCGATCAGCAGGAGCCAGGGGAGCGCCTTCACCAGGGTGACGCCCCAGTCCATGTTCGGCTCCGAGGCGCCGATCTTGATCCCCGCCGCGTTCATCTCCTTGATCAGCTCTTCGGACGCGTTGGGCGGCAGCAGGAGGGTGAATTGGTTGGCCGCGGCGCCGCGCCCCGTCTGCAGCGGGGTGCGAGTCTTTCCGTGCAGCTCGCGCTCGCCCACGAACTCCGCCTCCATCACGTTGCCGGCCGCGATCTGCTTGCGGAGCTGCGTGTAGTCGATCTCCGCGGTCGGCGCGGCGCGTCCCGAGTTGAGCGACACGAGGGCGATGGAGACGAGCACGATGACCGCCCAAAAGGTCGCCGTGCGGGTGGCACGCCCCCAGCGGGTGGGCGGCTTGGGTGAACCGTTGTCGCGTTCTGCCATGTCTATTCCCTGCGCGGACGTGCGCCCCTTGGGGACGCCTCCGCGACGCGTACTTGTTCCGTGCCGCGAGATGCGGCCCGGCCTACAGGCTCCCGATGAACGGCAGGTTGCGAAAGTCCTCCGAGTGGTCCAGACCGTAGCCGATCAGGAACTCGTGCGGGGCGTCGAACCCTACCCAGCGGGGCTCCTTCACCAGCGTGGTGGCGATGTGCTTGTGGAGAAGCGTGCACACTTCCAGCGCGCGCGGCCCGCGCGCCTCCAGCATCGGGAGGAGGCGGTTGAGCGTCGTGCCGCTGTCCACGATGTCCTCCACCACGATGACGTGGCGGTCCTTGAACTCGGCGTTGGGATCGTACAGCAGCTTCACCTCGCCGGAG
>JAUJMI010000066.1:0-1687 GCA_030446945.1 Longimicrobium sp.
GCGATTCAGCGCGCCCGTGCCTGCGCTCCTCCGCACCCGACCTGGCTACCCGTGAATTCGGCCCGGGAGGCAGCCCGCCCTTCCAGGCGCGAATGAAGGCCGCTGGAACCATGCGAAGTCCGCCGTCGCCGACCCAAGCGGCGCGGATCCCCACCCACGTGTCATCCTGAGGGAGCCCGCTGGCCGGGCTCCCTGGCGCAGTCGAGCTGCTGCGGCGAGCCAAGGATCTAGCCGGAGCCGGGCCGGGGATGGCGCGTCACGCTGGGCTGGTTACCGCGGGGTAGATCCTTCGCTCCGCGCCAAAAGAACGGAGACGGGGAGAGGCCGGAGACACGCGTCCTTCAGGATGTCAAAGAGTGAAGGGCCCGCCGATCGCGAGCCCCTCCAGTGGGCGTCCCGTAGTTCCAGCGGGGGGCTTTAGCCCCTCGCGGCCGCGCGCCCCGCCCGCACCCCCCCCGCGTCCCGCCCGCTGCTACCTGCACTCCCGCACCTCGCTGCGCTCACGGAAGCGCACGGCGCCGTCGACGCGACTAAGCCGAGCGATGTCGACGGGGGTGGTGATCGCGGCGTACGTGCCGCAGCGCGAGCCGGGGGACTGCTTCAGGATCGACAACTCCACGCCGTCCGCGGTGCGGGTGGCGCCCTCCACGAGGATGCCGTAGCCGCCGGAGCGACGCGAGCCGAGCGCCGACGATGACCATCTCCCGCTGGAAGTCGATCGCGGGAACGGCCGGCACGGGGGTGTGGTTGCGCCAGACGTCGCGCCAGGCCGCCTCCCACGCACGCGCGTCGCGAACGACGACGCGGGCGGAGTCGGTGAGGCCGCTGTTGTAGCTCAAGGAATACGGCTTGGACCGCAGCCGCGTGAAGGAGAGAGACTCGTCCGTGCGGCTGGCGGACGGCGCGCCCTCGGAGTCCAGCGGGGCGGATTTGCCGCAGGCCGCAGTCAGGAGGAGCGCGGCCAGCGTGAGCGACACTCTGCGAGACATTGGAATCCCCTGGATCGCGCTCGCGGAGCACGGGCCCGTCGCGTTTATACCGCGGGAAAAAACGCGCCGCGGCGAGCTTCCGTGACAGCACCGGTGCGGTCGGTTGCTGGCGGGCCGCGGGGACCGCTATTGTACCCCGCCTTACGCGTGGCATTCACGAACACAGGGAAGAGTGGATGAGGATTGGGCACGGGTACGACTCCCACCGCTTCGCGGAGGGACGCAGGCTGATCCTGGGCGGGGTGGAGATCCCCTTTGAGCGCGGGCTGACCGGGCACTCCGACGCGGACGCCGTGGCGCACGCGGTCACCGACGCCATCCTGGGCGCGGCGGGGCTGGGCGACATCGGGAGGCACTTTCCGCCCTCGGACCCGCAGTACAGGGACGCGGACTCGCTGGGGCTGCTGGCGCACGCCGTCCGGCTGCTGGCGGGGCGCAACTACCAGATCGTCAACGTGGACGTGACCGTGGTGGCCGAGGCGCCCAAGATCGGGCGGCACGTGCCGGCGATGCAGGAGCGGCTGGCGTCGGTGCTGGGGATCGCGCCGGACCACATCTCCATCAAGGGGAAGACCAACGAGGGGATGGGGTGGGTCGGGCGCGGCGAGGGGATCGCCACCTTCGCGGTGGCGCTGATCGACGATCTGGAGGGGATCGATTCGCTCCATGCGCGCCACCGGCGTGACAGCCACCTGTAG